>JBHJNX010000018.1:0-12548 GCA_050330335.1 Pleurocapsa sp.
ACAGCATTGATAAAAAACGGCTGGAAGATAATATGCAACACTCCAAAGAGAGTAAGCAACTGATTTAAAGGCAAATCTGGTTGATCGATTACTGTATAGGTAAATGCCTGAAGCAATTCCATCAACGAGAAATAACCGAGGGGAATCCACAATGCCTTTTTTTCACCCTTCCAAGCAACATAAGCTGTACTCGTTAGACCGATGGTGGCCAGGGTTGCCGAGGCTTCTCCGCTCCAACACATATTTAAGTTTCTCCTGAATTTAGTATCTCCAACTAACGCTGATTGCCATTAACCTTGTCTGTCTGGATGACTAAACCAAGAACGTTGTTCTTCTCCATACTTCTCTTTTAGTAATTCCTCAACATCATCCATCGTGCCATCGGCAGGTATCCAGCCACCTTCTAGATCAGGAAAATCCAACTTACAGTTGTCACATTTTTTACCGTCATAGAAACGAATTGGACACCAAAAAGATTCAACGTTACGTAGCATTTCTGCTCCCAGAGAATAAACTCCTGTCATCCAGTCACAGTAAAGACACCAAATCAAATCTTTGCCAATTAATCCCTGAAATTTTTGACGACTGACATTAACCCATTCATGATGTTTGTAGTTGGGAAAATCAAGCACCCAAACTAAAATAGGGTAGACAAAAACTTCGGCAAATCGAATCACAAAAAATACAGGTACAGCTAAAGCAGTAGCCCACAATGCTACATTATTCCGCCACCAGCCAAATTTCTGGTTCAGAAAGCCATGAATTCGAGAGCCACTGGCAGTTTTGCGGTGCGATAACTCGTGGCTAAAAATCCATGACTGCATTACCAAAAATTGTGCAGCGATCGCTACTATTAACCCCAACCAGCCATCAACAATTCCACCAATTACCCATGGAACCCACAAAAATAGGGATACGATCACATCAAGTCCTGGTGCTTGAGTTAATATGGCGGTCATATCTTTACCAAACCCACCCAGTCGAGGCACGAGATGGAGAAACAAAAGTAGTATAGTCTCTCCGCTCAAAATAGCGAGAAAAACCCAAATAAATGTATGCATTGTTTGAAAAACCGTAGATAAATTTGTTTGTTGCCATTTCGTTTAGCTACGATAATTATACGTTTGTTGGTCAGCAGTAAACTGGATTTTTAATAAAAATTACTGGTGTTAAAACTTGACATGACAATAGTGGTTTGGGGTGTATTGCTAGCTACTAAACTAAATTCGCTAAATTTGGTCAGCAGATTCGGTTGTAAGCCAAATAATACGATCAGAATTGATAAAACGATCGCTGTAGTACGTTCCCGAATCTGTACTTTAGGATAGACGATAGGAGTTTCGCGACAGTCGATTTTGCCGAAAAAGGCTTTGTTGAGCATGATAATAAAGTAAACCGAAGTTAAACCAGTAGCTATCAAACACAGTACTGTATAAACAGGGAATACGGTAAAACTACCTTGAAAGGAAATATATTCTCCGATAAAACCTACCATGCCGGGAATTCCCGCACTTGCCATCACTGCTAAAATCATTAACGCCCCAGTTAGAGGTAAACCCCGTTGTGGATTCATCAAACCCTTAATAGTATTGAGATCGCGGCTTTTAGTTTTGCTTTCAACAATTCCCGTTAAATTAAATAGTAAGGCGACAATTAAACCATGAGCGAACATCTGACAAATTGCCCCAGTAATTGCAATCGTCGTCCCCGCAGCCGTAGCAATAACTACAAAAGCAATATGCGCTACCGAACTATAGGCAATAATTTTCTTGATATCGGTTTGGGCGATCGCTACAAATGAACCGTATAAAGCACTGATTACGGCGATCGCCGCTAGCCAAGGAGCAACTGTAGTCCATAATTGGGGAAATAGTCCCAAGCAAAAGCGAATTAAGCCATAAGTTCCCAATTTAGATAAGATACCACCTAAAATCATTGATACTGGTGTGGATGATTCTGTATAAGCATCAGGTAACCAGGTATGTAGGGGTACGAGAGGAATTTTGATGGCAAATCCAATAATGAGAGTAATTAGTAAAATTAATTGTTTGCTAACGGGTAAGACTTTAGTGTGAATTGTAGTGTAATCGAAACTGCTCCCGGATAACCAGACCATGCCTAAAAATGCGGCTAAGACAAATACACCAGAAAAGGCCGTGTAAAGGATATATTTAGTACCTGCATAACCTCGATTTTCTCCGCCCCAAATATTAATTAGTAGATAGGTAGGAACGAGTTTAATTTCATAGAAAATAAAGAACAGTAATAGGTTTTGTGATAACAACGCCCCATTAATACAGGCAGCTAAAACTAAAACAAGAGCATAAAACAGTTTGGGACGAGATAAGATAGCTTTATCTTTTTCAGTTAAATCGCTACTATAAATTGCCAACCAAATTAATAGATTGTTGAGGACAATTAAGGGTAAAGATAAACCATCTACCCCCAAGTTGTAATTAAGCCCTAAAACTTCAATCCAGGGTAAAAATTCACTTAACTGAATACCTTTAATTTGGTAATCGTATTGGGTAATTATAAACAGGGAGTAAAAAAAAGTTATTCCCGCGATCGCAAAGGCGACTTTTCTAACTTGTAGGGCAACATTTTTGTTTGGTAATAAAGTTAAAACTATCGCCCCAATTATTGGTAATAAAACGAGAAGACTTAACATTAGTTGTTAGTTGTTAGTTGTTAGTTGTTAGTTGTTAGTTGTTATGGCAATCACCGAATCATATATGAGAATAAACAAATGGCAAAAGACATTTGTCCCTCACTATAGAACTAAACCAAACATTAAACCGAGTAAAACCGTACCCAAAATAATTGACAGCAAATAAAATTGTGACTGTCCCGAAGTACTATATCTTAAAGCTTGTCCGCCAAATAAAGTACCGAAACCCACTAGGTTAACTGCACCATCAATAATATAGCGATCGCACCAACTAATTATCCGAGAACTGATACTAACTAAACTAACAATCGTGAATTTATATACATCTTGAATATAAAGATCGTTAGCTAAAAATTGTTGTAAAAACTGTGGTACTAAGGTTACTGGTTTGTTCTTTCTGGGTACTAAATACAAAGCCGCACTCAAACTAACTCCTAAGCCACTAGAACCAATTAATAACAGTGCTAAATTTTGTTCTAAATTATGCCAATCGGGAAATAAATTAAACTGCTGTAAAATTAACGGTAAATGTAAGGTAACTCCCGTTAAAATCATCATCGGTAAAATCATTGCCCATAAAACTTCTGCCGATCTCTTAGTCATTGCTTGGGGCGAACCTGCAAAAATTAAACTGAATATTCTCACCAAACTAAAAGCAGTTAAACAATCAACAATTAAGACAACTCCTAACAAAATAGGTTTAACTTGCCATAAATAACTTGCAAAATCTAATAATGCCCAAAAACCAGCCAACGGAGGAAAAGCAATTAAACCAGCAGCACCTACTAAAAAGGCAATTCCAGGTAAAGGACGGCGCGACCATAAACCACCAAGCTGAGTTAAATCTTGGGTAATATTACTAATAATAATCGTTCCGCTACTCATATATAGCAATGCCATCGCTACAGCATGAGTCATAACTAACAATAAAGCCGTGTGATTTGCCCCCACACCTACAGCAATAAATACGAAGCCCATATAGGCACTAACAGAATAAGACAGGGCGCGTTTAATATCTACTTGAGCGATGGCAATTAGAGATGCAGCGATCGCTGTAACGCTACCAATTATGATCATGAATGAGTTGGATAGTGCCGACTGTTCTAAAACCGGTTGCAACTCAATTAAAACATAAGCACCAACTGCTACTACGATCGAGTTACGCAAAATCGAGGCTGGTATCGGGCCTTCCATTGCTTCATCCAACCACAGTTGTAGGGGTAATTGAGCGCATTTAGCCAAAGGACCACCAATTAAAGTCAAACAGAGTAAATCTGCTTTCCAGGGTGGTAAATTAGCCACATCTGCCCATTGAGCCAGATCATCATAATTTAAAGTACCGGTAATCGACCACAGGGCAATTACACCAATCAGCAGCATAATGTCCCCAACCCGTTTCGTCCAAAAAGCATCCCGCGCCCCTGTTACTACTAAAGGTTGAGCAAACCAAAAACCCACAATTAGATAAGTAGCTAAGGTCAGAATTTCTAAATAAACGTAGCTAAAAAACAGGGAGTTACACAAGACCAAACCAGATAATCCTGCTTCAAAAAAGCCCATTAAAGCGTAAAATCTTGCCCAACCCCAGTCCATTTCCATATAGCCGATGGCATATAGTTGAGCCAAGACATTTAGACCCGTAATTAGTACTAATGCACCGACGGTGATCGCCGAAATTTTGACATCAAAAGAAATATATAAACCCGCCGCCGTCAACCAGGGAAACCGTATTTCTCTAACTGGTTGCTGCCAAACTTCGATTAGGGCAAAAACGCTGTGGAAAAAAGCCACACAGGTGACAATAATATTAACGTATCCTGCTGGTCGAGAACCCGTATTACGAATAATTCCTGGCGACCAACATAAAGCTAAAGTCGTGCCGATTAAAGCATAACAGGGTATCAACCAGATACTTTGACTGAAGATCTGATTCATAGGTGAGATCGTATTATTTATCTAGATTATTGAGAAAAATCAATATATTAAGTTGTGTTTCATTATTTCGAGTATAGACTAAAAGCAATAATTTAAAAAATAATATTTGCTTATTTCTATGATTAATCGTTGGGACAAAATTTAATCTTCAACGACGGGGCTTATATTCCATTATTCTTGATCACAGTTGTAAACTAAATAAAAATACACAAAATCAAGGTTAAATTTAATTTTTTATGAAGCAACTTCATAGAGTAGAACGTTTTTTGCTTGTCGGTCATCTTTTATCAATGGTTTTTGGATTGGCAGGAATTATTTTAGTTTTACCCAATGTCGAATTTCAAGCTAAATTAGCCCAATTTGAGTGGGGACAGCGAATTTTTGCCTGGTCCATGGCTGGTGGCGGAGTAACCTATATGCTTTTGGGAACATTGGCAGTAGCATTTTACGCCTATCGAACCATTGGCAAATGGCACTGGCTCAGTTTTATGCTTCCTGCGATCGCCCTATCCTTGGGTAGTGAATTATTAGGGACTAGTACAGGTTTTCCTTTCGGTCACTATCGCTATCTCAGTGGTTTGGGCTATAAAATTGCCGATTTAGTTCCCTTTACCATTCCTCTATCTTGGTTTTATTTGGGTTTTAGTGCCTATATTATCGCTCGTGCTGGCTTAGAAACCGTCAAGTTCAAACCTTGGTTGCGTCAAGCTACTGCGATCGCTTTTGGAGCATTGTGTCTTACTTCTTGGGATTTTGTTCTCGATCCTGCTATGAGTCAAGCTTCAATTCCTTTTTGGATTTGGGAACAACCAGGAGCATTTTTCGGGATGCCCTATCAAAACTTTGCTGGCTGGATGGCTACCGGGGCATTGTTTATGACGGTAGCAACAGTTCTCTGGCGAGTTAAACCTCTGAAATTACCCAAACAAGATTTAGAATTACCCCTAGCAATTTATCTCGGTAATTTTATTTTTGCTACCATTTTGAGTTGGTCGGCTGAAATTTATCCCCCCGTGTTTTTAGGGGTATTGCTAGGAATTTTCCCCATCTTAGTTTTTTACGAAACTGCGAAAAATCAAGTTACTGCTACTTCTAAGTCAACTGAGCTAGTTACAGCCAAAGTAGCTGTAGCTGAAGTAGGAGCAATTCAACGGTGAATTGGGAATTAATTAATACTATTTCTCTGGGAGTTTTATGCTTTCAGGGAGTAGCCACTGCGGTTTTATTGTCTCGTTTATTACCGGGAGCGATACGTCGCTCCCCTCTACAACCCCAAGCAGAGCATCCTAGCTTTACAGGAAAAGTTAGCGCGATTATTCCCACGCTTAACGAGGCGGCTCGTATTCAACCTTGTTTGCGGGGTTTGAGTCTTCAGGGTAAAGAACTAAGAGAAATTATTGTCGTCGATAGTTATTCCCAAGATGAAACGCCAGAAATAGTTAAAGTTCAAGCCCAAATTGATTCTCGTTGGCGTTTAATTAACGATCCTACTTTACCTCAAGGCTGGATCGGTCGTCCTTGGGCATTACACAATGGATTTTTAAATAGTTCCAGTCATAGTGAGTGGATTTTGGGTATCGATGCCGATACGCAGCCTCAAGCTGGATTAATTAATAGTTTACTTACCGTTGCTGTTACAGAAGGCTACGATTTAATTTCTCTAGCACCGCAATTTATTTTGCAATATCCAGGGGAATGGTGGTTGCAACCAGCTTTACTGGTAACTTTACTCTATCGTTTTGATTCGGCAGGAGTAAATACAGCCCATCCCGAAAGAGTTATGGCCAATGGACAGTGTTTTTTCTGTCGTCGTGAGGTATTAGAGAAACTAGCAGGTTACAGCAGTGCGGCCAACTCCTTTTGTGATGATGTCACTTTAGCCCGTAACATTGCTGCCGCAGGTTATCGAGTAGGCTTTCTCGATGGTGCAAAAGTGATTAAAGTCAGGATGTATCAAGGTGCAAAAGAAACTTGGCAGGAATGGGGGCGATCGCTCGATTTGAAAGATGCTGCTCCGATATTACAAGTATGGAGCGACTGGTGGTTTTTGTTATTAGTTCAAGGATTGCCTTTAGGTTTATCTTGCGGTATCTGGTGGTTGCTTAATTTAGGTTATAGTTCCATTACTCTAGTTGCCCTACTAGGTTTAAATTTATGCTTGTTACTGTTGCGTCTAATTATCTTAGTTGCGATCGCTCCTTCTTATCAACCTCCTGTTAATTGGTTGTTTTGGTTGTCTCCCCTGGCAGATCCTCTAGCGGTATTGAGAATTTTTCTATCTTCTAGACAAACTCCTACTCAATGGCGTGGGAGAATTTATCATTGTAATGATCAATGACTAATAACTGTAAGGGCGATTCCGGAATCGCCCCTACTAATAACTAATAACTAATAACTAATAACTAATAACTAATAACTGACAAATGACAAATGACAAATTGGTGGTTATTGGTAACGGGCCATCTCTCAAGGGATTTGATTTTAAAAACTTTTATGGTTTAAAAACTTTGGGGATGAATGCCGCCTACCGTTATTGGCAGCGAATCAATTGGTATCCTAGCTACTATTGTTGTCTCGATGATCGCACTTTGGCAACCCATCATCAACAAATTTACGAACTACTGATGAGGGAAAAGGTAGAACGTATTTTTGTTACCTATAAATTTTTAGATTTTTATCCCAAACTTGCCAATCACGAGAGAGTTGATGTTTTAGATTCTTTTGTTTCCCATCGCTATCGACTCAGACAAGAACAATATGGATTTCCCCGCAAGCAAGCTAATTCATTTTTAACCGATTATCCCCAAAAATTAACTACGGGTAGTTATTCGGTTCGTTATGGTATTTATTTGGGTTATCGTCAAATTTTATTGTTGGGAATAGATTGTCGTTACGTACCAGTAGTTACGGGCGCAAGAGTGGTAGACGATCTAAAAATGGTGATGGATGAAACGCCAAACACTAATCAAAATTACTTTTTTGATGATTATCAGCAAGCGGGGGATGTATTTCAGATTCCCAACCCCGAAGTACACCAGGGGAATTTACACTTGCAATCTTTTGAAGCGTTACGAGAAGATCTTGCTAACTACACTCCTGATGTAGAAGTGATTAACTGCAATCGCCAATCGGAATTATATATTTATGATGTATTCCCCTATCAAACTTTTATAGGTGCAGCCAGTGGTAATAAATTAGGTGCGGTGGTAGTTCCCACCATAAAATCAGAATTAAACCGTATTTTAGCTAATTTTAAGCTGTGGAATCACTCGGCTTATCTTCCCTGTGTGCATCCCCCCGAACGAACTTCTGTCAATCTTCATTTTGTTTTTAATGGTTTGCCAGATGAAGATATAGAAGCGCAAATTATCGATGCCTATCATCAAGCCGAATCCGTAGCCAAATGTTTTCATGCAATTAAGTTTAGCTATTGCCAATTGACTGGATTAGACGATCTCTATTGTCGTTCCTATAAGGGTAAAGTTGGTGATTGGGGTTATAAAAGTGGCCCTAACAAACAATTTTTTCAGATCATTGATCGCTTTACTGATGATTATCCCTATATTTTTGTGATGGAAAGCGACTGTTTTCCTCTTAAAGCTAATTGGTTACAAAGAGCGATCGCTATTACTAATAGTCCAGAAAAATTTTGGGTGAAAGGAAGTATCTATCGGGGGAATAGTCCTATTGCCGAATTCCAACAAAATCATATTAATGGTAATGCCTTTTATGCCACTGGCGATCGCGACTTTCGGCGTTTTGTCAGAGAAATCTGGCAGCCTTTTGTGTTAGAAAATACCAAAAATATCGACCCTAAATTATCTTATGATTGTGCGATCGCGAGATATTTTAATCGAGCTAAATCTGCGGAAAATAATCTAGAGTGGCTGCATTGGCAAAATTACGCCCATCTTTTTACTTACACTAACTTCATTCAAAATCATGGTGGAACTAAAGAAGCACAAGGAGAAGCTGAAATTACCCTACAACAGATTGTAAAATACTCTCCTGATACTTATATAGTTCACGCTCCTCATTTTGCCGAACCAATAGCGGTAAATCTTGATAGTAGTCACCATAAAGAACTTGAATTTGAAAATATTTATTTACAGGGTAACGTCACTCAAGTACAAGATAATTTGTTTGAATTAACTGGCAACTTTGCTAATAATTATGTTGCTTATTTATTTAAAGAAAAAATTGCCGCAGGTAGTCATTTAAAAGGAAGCTTGAAAGTTATTTTATCTCAGCCAGTAGAGCTAGTAGTATCTCTTAATCGTCACGGAGAAAAAAAATTTGAAGGTAATTCAGTCAAATATACTCTTCCTGCCGGAGAACATAAAATTAGCGTCGATTATTGTTTTAAACAATCCCACTTTGGTTGTAGAATTCAACTAGGTATTGAAGCTGACGATACCCAAATAATCCACAGTCAATTTCCTTCAGTTATATTCAAGAATACTATCTAATCTAGTTATTTGAATACTCATTATTATGCCAGCTAGAAATTTAATTTTTATTCATATTCCTAAAGCAGCAGGAACGACTTTACGCAAAATATTAAAAACTCAATATCCCAATAAAAGGTGGTTGCAAATAGATGGTTCTCGTCCACAAGAATCTTTTGCAGAATTTAAAAATAAAGATATTAATGAAAGAAAAGAAATTCGCTGTCTTTTCGGTCACATACCCTATGGTGTACACGAAGCCTTAGTCGGCTCTAGTCAATATATCACCATCTTACGGCATCCAGTAGAAAGAATAATTTCTCATTATTACTATATCTTACGCCAACCATCTCACTATCTCTACCAACAAGTAGCTGAAAAAAAATTAAGCTTAAAAGACTATGTCACGAGTGGTTTGAGTTCTCAAGAATTAGAAAACGGACAAACTTGGTTAATTTCAGGTAAAAATTACAATAATTCAGAATCTCTAGCAATTGCTAAACAAAATCTCCAAAAACATTTTATCGGAGTTGGTATAACCGAACAATTTGATCGCTCGTTAGCTATTTTTCAACAAAGATTGGGTTGGCAGAAAATTGATTATGAATCTGCTAATGTTACTCCCAATCGACCCCAAAGAAATGAAATATCTCCAGAGATAATTACTTTAATTGAAAAACTGAATTATCTAGACATGGAACTTTATGATTTTGCTAATCTTTTATTTACTAAAAGTCTTCAAGACTAAATTCACTCTAACTAATGAACTCCAGAACTTTTGCCCCTTGAGGAAAAAGCTTTCTCTCCCAGGAAGTAAGCTCCAGTGATGATTCATTCGGTAAAAATTAATCGCGATCACGAAGTGCCTCGCCTTTGGCGAGATCGCGCTATTTTAATTATTAATTTTTGCTCAATTCTACCTGTTCATAAACATCAATTATATTTCCTGGGAACTCAATACTTGTTAACTTAAAATTTTGCTCATTTAATGTATAAAATTGTAATAACCATAAATTATCTTTAGTGCGGCGATAACATTCAATTCTGGCTTTTTTAGTGTTAACTAAAACATATTCTTCCAGACTATCTATAAATTGATAATCGGCAAATTTATCACCGCGGTCAAATGCTTCAGTAGAATCCGATAAAATTTCAATGATTAATTTAGGAAACTGTTTATAAGTAGTGTTATTTCTATCGCGATCGTCACAAGTTACCATGACATCGGGATAATAAAACCTATTTTTACTCTCAATTTTGGCTTTCATATCCGAAATATAAACCCTACACCCCGATTCGCGTAAATGGTTGCGTAGTAGAATGGCAATATTTAAAGCAATAGTCACATGAGCATCAGTTGCACCAGCCATTGCATAAACTTCACCATCGATATATTCGTGTTTGATACTGCTAGTCTCTTCTAACTTAAAATATTCTTCTGGAGTGAGATGAGAATTCTGAGGCGAAGCAATCATGATTTTACCCAGATAATATTACTAGTATTATAGTTATTTAATAATTAAGAGCGATCGCGTCATAAATTTCTTAAGCTCGAATCAATAAAAGATTCTTTACCAGGAGCAAGAATTGCAAAGCTAACTCCAGTTGAACAGTCTCGGAGACAATGTATATTTTTGTTGCGAAATTTTAAATTTTTGTGATATTGTTGTGGGTGGAAATTACGCTGTTAGTCTAAAACTTAGGCAATTATAAAGCGATCGCTAAAAAGATATGGTATCAAGGTTAGTCAAGATTCAGGAAATTAATCGCATTTGGAATTGTCCCCCCTAGCTAGAAAACGCCTCAAACCTACTAGATTGGTGGAATTAGTCCTGTAAAAAAGCCAAAAATAATTTATTTTTCCAACTGCTAAAAATGCAGACTATTCATTCAATTAGATTACACAAGATACTGTTGTAGTCTAAATTCCCCTTACCAAAAGAATTCCGAATTCAACAGGCATAAGCCTTCCTGACTTTAAAAATATCAGCATAAATTACAGATCAAAGAAAAAATCGTCAAATGCAAATAACTAATCAAATTCATTTTCGTAATCTCAAAGGAGATATTTTTGGCGGTTTAACTGCTGCGGTAGTTGCTTTACCAAAATTTGGGGTATAAACAAGAGCAGTTTTTGTTGAGACTTAATTAATTGAGGAAGCGCAATTGAACTTAAAAATTTTCCAAAGAGAGTGGTTTTTTAACACCAAACAAGACCTTCTGGCAGGAGCAGTAGTAGGGCTGGCATTGATTCCAGAAGCGATCGCTTTTTCCATTATTGCGGGAGTTGATCCTAAAGTGGGACTTTATGCCTCATTTATTATTGCTGTGATGACGGCTTTTTTGGGAGGTAGACCAGGATCGATTTCTGCTGCAACGGGAGCAATGGCACTGCTGATGATCGATTTAGTCAGGGATCACGGTTTAGAGTACCTTTTGGCAGCAACATTATTAACAGGAATCTTACAGGTAATCTTTGGAGTACTAAAACTAGGTCGCCAAATGAAATATGTACCTAGAGCGGTGATGATTGGTTATATCAATGCCTTAGCGGTGCTAATTTTCTTAGCTCAGTTGCCCCAACTCACTAATGTGCCTGTAACCGTTTATATCTTAACCCTGCTTTCCTTGGCAATTATTTATATTTTGCCTCGCTTTACTAAGGCTGTGCCTTCTCCCCTGGTAGCTTTAGCCGTAATGACCATAGCTGCGATCGCTCTTAAGCTCGATGTTCCTACTGTAGGCGATATGGGAGAGTTACCTACCACCCTACCATTGTTTGCTCTGCCCCAAGTGCCATTAAAGCTGGAAACCTTACAGATTATTTTGCCCTATTCTCTGACTCTGGCGATCGTCGGTTTGTTAGCTTCTTTTCTCACGGCTGCTTTGGTAGACGATCTCACCGATACTCCCAGTGATAAAAATCAAGAAGCCAAAGGGCAAGGTATTGCCAACATAGTGACTGCTTTTTTTGGCGGTATGGCAGGTTGTGGCATGATCGGACAATCAGTAATCAATGTACAATCGGGTGGTCGAGGTAGATTATCAACTCTTTCAGCAGGGGTTTTTCTGTTGTTTGCCATTTTGGTATTAAAAGATTGGGTTAGACAAATGCCCATGGCTGCACTGGTTGCGGTGATGATTATGGTTGCCATTGGGACATTTCGTTGGTCATCTTTTAAAAATATGCCCCGTATTCCCCGCACTGAAACACTAGTGATGTTAACGACTATGTTCGTCACCATTTTTACCCGCAATTTTGCCTTGGGAGTAGCGACAGGAATCGTCATGAGTACGGTATTATTTTCTCGTAAGATTGCCTTGCTCGTGTTTGTAAATAAGGTTTTAAGTGATGATGGTACTCATCGCATTTATAAAGTGGCTGGTCAAATTTTCTTTTTATCGAAAGAAGAGTTTCTCCAATCCTTTGATTTTCGGGAATTGGTAGAGCGTGTCACCATAGATTTAACCCAGGCACACCTTTGGGATCAAGG
>JBHJNX010000019.1:0-19993 GCA_050330335.1 Pleurocapsa sp.
TCTATAATTATGAAAATCATTACTAAGCCAGAAACTCAAGCTTTGGGACAAAAAGTAGCCGAGAGACTGACTCAAAAAGTAGTCGCCAGATCTATTAGAAACCTTTTGTTAGAAGATATGCCCCCTGCGCCAACTTCTGCTATTCCCGTATATAACCAACCTGCATTAGTTTCTACAACGAGTGATCGCCTGTAAAAATAAAGATTAAAGGTAGCAAAATAGAAAATCTTGCCCTACATTTCCCTCTAAAAAATTTTTTTTACCCAAAACAGCTTATGGCTTCTGGCTATGAGCTTTTTATATTTTTATGAAGCTGTTTTAACCAAGATAGTTTATTTTTATGTTAGCTTCCCGAAGTTAGAGAAGTTCTGTTATCTCACAACAGAATCTCTCCAGGCAACAACAAAATATTAAGATATATAAAATTGAGATGAAAAATTCATCTTTGTCTTCAAAAAAAAAGTCTTCTCATCGAGTAAATCGCTGGTTTAAATGGTTATCTCCGGGACTTTCTGTTAAGCGTTGGTTGCTGTTGAGTGCTAGTGGTTTTTGTCTAGCAGTTCTGGGGAGTGCCATTTGGAGCAAGTTAACCCCAATTTATCGTTTACTGGGGTTTATCTCAGAGATTTTAGAATTTATTACCAAAGTCCTTCCCAGCTACATTTCTGGCCCAATTGTTTTAATTGCTGGCATCTTTTTGTTATTTTGGGGTCAGTCTCGTACGGTAGGTTCAATTACTGATGTTTTGGGAGTAGATAAAGACAAACAGCTAGTGGATATGCTCCTAGATCGCCGTCGTTTGAATAAAGGACCAAAAATTGTAGTTATTGGTGGCGGAACTGGACTTTCTACTTTACTTAGGGGTTTAAAAGAATATAGCAGCAATATTACGGCTATTGTTACCGTAGCCGACGATGGAGGCTCTTCAGGGCGACTCAGAAGAGAGATTGGGGTTTTACCTCCAGGAGACATTCGCAACTGCCTGGCAGCCCTAGCTGACGAAGAGGAATTATTAACCGAACTATTTCAGTATCGTTTTGAAGCAGGAGATGGTTTAGTTGGTCATAGCTTTGGCAATTTGTTTTTAACGGCTATGAGTGAAATTACAGGAGATTTAGAGCAAGCGGTTGCCGCTAGTTCTAAAGTTTTGGCAATTAGTGGTAAAGTTTTGCCCTCTACTCTTACTGATGTTAGATTATGGGCAGAAATGGAAGACGGTAGAATAATTGAAGGGGAATCTAATATTCCCAAAGCAGGAGGCAAAATTCGTACCATCGGTTGTATTCCTGCCGATCCTCCGGCACTACCGGCCGCAGTAGCAGCTATTGAAGAAGCTGAGTATATTATTATCGGTCCGGGTAGTCTCTATACCAGTATTATTCCCAATTTATTAGTTCCCCAGATTTACGAGGCGATCGCCAATACTAATGCCCCGCGAATTTATGTTTGTAATATAATGACCCAACCAGGAGAAACAGAGGGATATACTGTGAGCGATCATATTCGAGAAATAGACCGCATTGGCAAGCGCAAATTGTTTGATGCGGTTTTGGTACACCGCAAACCTCCTTCTGTAAAGTCTTTAGAGCGTTATGCCCTAGAAAATTCTTATCCTGTAATTATCGACAGAGAAGAAATAGCTAACCTCAGTCGGCGTATTGTCATTGCTAATGTCATGGAAGAAGATGAAACTGTGGGTTATGTCCGTCATGACCCCAATCAGTTAGCCAGAGTATTATTGCGATGGTACAGTGGCAAATGGCAACCTAAAATATAGCCAAAAACTCGATCTAAGTATTAGAATATTAAGATTAAATATAAAAAAAAAGGGCAGCAACAAAGTGTCCGTGTAGGGAGTAGTTTTGCTATCAGTAGATTTACTTAATAACCTTTGACTCTCAACAACCCTCGCTTTGTTACTATCCTCATTTAAAGTTACTTGGCTTAATGGTTAATTTATCAATTTAATGTGAAGATAGTATGTCTGAGAGAGGTAAATTGTGTAAAATTTTGATGAATTTTACAAATTAGACCCATTTGCGATCGCCATAAACTAACTCGGCTCTCCGAAAAAACACTTAAAACACATGGGTTGGATTGATAATTCAAACCTTTCAACTCATACCAAATCAATAAATGTTTGCGACATATAAAAATAATCTGAGGGTAGGGCGAGGCACACCCCACTCTGAGAGTTACGAGCAATCTGTTGTATTTTTTTTTCTATTTGGTATCAGATTTAATTATGTCTGTGGCGATCGCTTTATGTTTAAAAAACTCTCAAGCAACTCGACATCTGGGGTATTTATTAGGCAAGTTATTACCCCCAGGAAGTGTCATTTTGTTAGAAGGTGACTTAGGTGCTGGTAAAACCACTTTAGTTCAAGGTATTGCTAAAGGGTTAGAAATTGATGAACCAATCGTCAGCCCTACTTTTACCTTAATTAACGAATACACTGATGGTCGTTTACCTCTATACCATCTCGATTTATATCGTTTAAAACCCAGTGAGGTAGATTCAATCTATCCAGAAATGTATTGGGAAGGTATAGAAGTAGCCCCAGGAATTACGGCTATAGAATGGCAACAGCGTTTGTCAGACAAACCACCACAATATTTATATCTTCAGCTTAATTCAATTGCAGAATCTGATGTAGGTAGAATCGCTGCTCTTGAAATAGTCGGCGATTCTACTCTTGATTTAGATAGCCTCAAAGATCGATTACAAACAACAAATTTTGATGACCTCTAAGGAGCAAAAGCAATTACTCCGATAGGGACTTTTGTCCGATGGAGATTAATCAATTCCCAATTGATTACCACGCTTATATTGCATATATGCTGCAAAAAATAATCCTGCTAGGGTGATAAAAATTAAACCCAAGACAATGCCTAATAATAAAGGTTCTACCACAATGTTCTCCTTTAAATAAATTGTTTATTTGATGTATATCTTAATTTAATTATTACATTGTACGAACCAGTAATATAACTATAGTCGTTATTGTCAAGTATTCCGTTTGCACGATCGCCGATTTTTGGTGTAGGATGTTGCCCTCAATAATTACTGCGACATGGTTCATAACCTCCATCCTTCAACGACAGAGACGACTTCTCACGGACGTTAAAAGCAAGGGGTTGTGCCTTAAATTTAATTAGAGGGACGGGTCTTTACTTGCTTAGTCAATCTATAAATCTTAAGCTAATTTATAAATCAATAAAAATAAGTAACCATTTTTAACAAATATAACCAGTGGATAAGCAATTAATCCAATCTCAGGTTGGACTGACTCGCCTGATGGCGATCGCAATTATCATAATTTTAGTTATTGGCATCGGCTTTTTGGGTCTTTATTGGCGCAAAGTTTCAGACCCTTATATCCGAGAAGTATTATCTTTAGAAGGTAATATCGATCAAGGTCATGATATTTTTCAAATTAACTGCGCTGGATGTCATAATTTACAGGCAGGAAAAAGTGTCGGACCCAATCTGACCAATATTTCTAAACGAAAGTCTAAAGTCGAGATCATCGAGCAAGTAATTAGCGGAAAAACCCCCCCCATGCCCAAATTTCAACCAAGTTATCAAGAAATGAGCGATTTACTCAGTTATCTCGAACAACTTTGACTGACAGCTTGAAGCTGAAAATTTAATTGATTAAAAAAATAATATATAAAAAAGTTAAGGTGGGAAATGTATACCCACCTCATATTTTGAAGTTATAAAACTATTTAAAATCGTTCGACACTTCCTAAATATACCGGTTCAACTCTAATCGCAACAATACTTGCAGGACGAACCACCATATATTCTCCTTGAATATTTTTAATGGGAACATTAATAAAACTTTGAGATTCAGACTTCGGCATTAATTCGCTGCTGTACCATTTCTGAAACTCTTGTACGCTACTAAATCTAATTTCCTCTCGATGACCATTAGAAATTAGCAGATGAATTGCATATTCGTCAGGCTTTCTGGGCATAAAACTATGTGAGATACTATTTGTTTAACTGCAACCTTTATAGTTCCCACAAAGTCTTATCTAAATTACGCCAAAAAATTTTAATTTACTCAATCTTCAGGATCATTATTTTTATTTGGAGAAGAATTGTACAGTGCGTCTAGTTGCTGACGAGCATCTTCTACAGATACAGAACGCATCACCAATAGAGGTTCTTCGATAACTTTACCCCGTTCGTCCAATAACTCTGGATGAATTGTCTGTCTAGCAGTTTGGCGATCTCTCGAAGTAGACTTGCCTTGAGCAGTAGAATAATTTGGCGGATAAAATTTTTGAGTTTCTGCGCTCAAATTAATCAAACTGCGAATTAAGTTACTAATAGCTAGAAAGGCGATACAGGTAAATGCCAAGATGTATAATAAGTGTAACATAAATGTTATTGCTCCCGATTGATTTTACTTTTATCCTTTTGTAGAAAACAAACTGTCTTGATAAAATAGTTTTTTAAGATTTAGAAGAACTATTGTTGCCTTGATTAGTTGCCCGCCACTTTTGAGCCATCTGCCAACATTCTGCTACCAACTGATGCCAGGGAAGCAGCATCTTAGGATCGATTCCAGCTTTGCCATCTGTGGCTTTAAATAGCATTTGAGCCGCAGTAACTTCTTGTTGACTTTGCCTAATTCTGGTTAGTAATTGTGCTTGTTGTTGAACGGTTAAAAAGGACATTTGTTCCGATTCTAGTAGGGAACAGGTTCTAGCAAACCAGTACTGAAAATCTTCTAAGAGTGGCTCTAAAACTGTTTTGAGTAACTCTCTTTCTTTAGGTTGTTCTGAAGACATTAATTTTAAAATAGCTTGTCATCCGATGAATCGCACTATTTCTAACCGAGACAACTTCGGCAGAATTGCTCCTCAATAAGATTATCTTAGCGTTTTTTACAAAAATTAATATGAGTTTAAGTTTTTTTAATCCGACTGGGATAATTAGAAGATTGACAATTACTAGCCACCAATAATCGATAGAATATAACGACGAGTTTACTTGCGTCTTTGAACAGCTAATGTCATCTTCTGAACTAGAACAACCAATTAAATTACCCCGCACTAGCGAATCAGAATCTCTCAAAAAAATCCGTCACACTACATCTCATATCATGGCAATGGCGGTACAAAAGTTGTTTCCCAAAGCACAGGTAACCATCGGTCCTTGGACAGAAAATGGTTTTTATTATGACTTCGATAATCCCGAAGCATTTACCGAAAAAGATTTAAAAGCAATCAAAAAGGAAATGATTAAGATTATCAACCGCAAGTTGCCAGTGGTGCGGGAAGAAGTCAGCCGAGAAGAAGCGAACAACCGCATCACAGCCCTGGGAGAACCCTATAAACTAGAAATTTTAGATAGTATTTCTGAGCCTATTACCCTATATCATTTAGGGGAACAATGGTGGGATTTGTGTGCCGGGCCCCATTTAGAAAGTACAGGGGAAATTAATCCCAAAGCAATTGACTTGGAAAGTGTTGCAGGGGCTTATTGGCGTGGAGATGAAACTAAAGCACAATTGCAGAGAATTTACGGTACAGCCTGGGAAACTCCCGAACAGCTAGTCGAATACAAACGCCGCAAAGAAGAAGCTTTAAAACGGGATCATCGCAAACTGGGTAAAGAATTAGGCTTGTTTATCTTTAGTGATGTTGTCGGGCCGGGTTTGCCCCTATGGACTCCGAAAGGGACGATTTTGCGATCGCAATTGGAAGATTTTCTCAAACAAGAACAACTCAAGCGGGGTTATCTTCCTGTGGTTACACCCCATCTGGCTAGGGTGGATTTATTTAAAATTTCGGGACACTGGCAAAACTATCAGGAAGATATGTTCCCGATGATGGCAGAAGATGAAGCAGCAGCTAAAGCTGAACAGGGTTTTGTTCTCAAGCCGATGAACTGTCCCTTTCACATCCAGATTTATAAAAGCGAGTTGCGCTCATATCGAGATTTGCCGATGCGTTTGGCAGAATTTGGTACGGTATATCGTTACGAACAATCTGGAGAATTAGGGGGCTTGACTAGAGTGCGCGGTTTTACCGTAGATGATTCTCATTTGTTTGTCACTCCCCAACAGTTGGATGATGAATTTCTCAAGGTGGTAGATCTGATCCTATCTGTGTTTAAGAGCTTGCAACTGACTAAATTTAAAGCTCGTTTGAGTTTTAGAGATCCAGAGTCAGATAAGTATATCGGTTCGGATGAAGCTTGGGATAAGGCGGAAAATGCCATCCGTCGCGCAGTAGAACAAATGGGTATGAATTATTTTGAAGCCCCTGGTGAAGCTGCTTTTTACGGCCCCAAACTGGACTTTATTTTTGAAGATGTCTTAGAAAGGGAATGGCAACTGGGAACGGTACAGGTAGATTACAATTTACCCGAACGGTTTCAATTAGAGTATACTGCCGAAGATGGTACTCGCCAGCGTCCAATTATGATTCATCGCGCACCTTTTGGCTCTTTAGAACGGCTGATCGGTATTCTGATTGAAGAGTATGCAGGAGACTTTCCTCTCTGGTTAGCCCCCATACAAGTGCGGCTGTTACCCGTTAGAGATGCTCATGTCGATTATGTCAGAGAAGTAGCAGCGAAAATGCAAGCAGTGGGGATACGCGCCGAAGCCGATACTAGTGGAGAACGTCTGGGGAAAATGATACGCAATGCCGAAAAACAAAAAATCCCCGTTATGTCTGTAGTGGGAGATAAAGAAGTAGAAGGGAATACTTTAAATATCCGCACCCGTGCTTCGGGAGAATTAGGGGCGATCGCTCTAAAGGAAGTGATCGACAAATTAACTAGCGCGATCGCTACTCATACTAATTTTTAAGCTGGGTAGAAGATCTCAACACTGTGGGAATTTTCTCGACAATCTCATTGGCGATCGCTTCGGGTTTTCGTTCTGTGGCGATCGCAATTTTCAAATCAGCTTGGGAGTATAAAGGACGACGAATAGTTAATAAATCTTCTAATTGAGATACTAGGGGGCGACTCTGATCACCAGACAGACGTTTTTGCAGTATTTTACGGTCAGTATCTAGCCAAACTACTAATCCCTGGCGTAAATAACTCCAGTTGATTGGTTTTTGAATAATACCTCCTCCTGTAGCGATCGCGCATTTGGTATAGGTGGATAATTCTGCCAAAACTTGGGTTTCTAATTCTCTAAAATAAGATTCTCCTTCACTGGCAAAAATTTCGGGAATAGATTTTTGTGCCACTGCGGCGATCGCTTCATCTGTATCGACAAAGCGATAATCTAGTTTTTGGGATAAATATTTCCCGCTTGTGGTTTTTCCCGAACCCATCATCCCGATTAAATATACATTCAGACCTTGTAATAAATTATTCATGCTGATGTTTCAATTTTTGGTTTCCAGTCTCTTTATATTACTGTTTGTAGCTTTTTTGAGGCTGGCTCTTTGAATTTTCTAAAATTAAGAGATAATATTTAAGTAGAAATACTAGCCAAAAAGTCAAAAAAACATTTTCTCACAAATAGTTGCGTGATTTTACGCTGTTCGACCTTAATATATTTGGTCTTAGTAATAACTTTAGCTAAAAGCGATCGCCGAAAATCTCAATTTAAAGGTTTAGAAAAGAGTATATTGATGTTAGTCGATTTAATTTAATATAGATCTACTTATCTTTATTAAACTTTAAAAATTAGTGATCTAGATTACAGAAAAATTACTCACATTTTATTAAAATTTGATGATGAATTTAAAAAGTATATAGATTAACATTTAGAGACTTTGGAGACTAATAAACCAAGATAATTCGGTAGTATCACTTATTAGTGGTGAAAATCTAATTTTTAAATCAAAAATTTAATTAATCATACAGGAGCAAGAAGAGTGCAAATGATTAGAGAAATAGTCAGGCAGGCTTTAAAGACCGGATACCTTACCATAGAGGCAGAAGATAAATTACGTAGTATGCTCAGAAAGAAGTATGAATTAGAAGACTTAGAAGCTTTTATTGCCCTACAACAAGCTGCCATGTTAGGTAGAGTTAAACAAGAATCTAGAGAATCGTTTATCTCTTCAGAAAGCTATTGAGGGATAGCTATATAGAACCCATTTGAGAGCCAATTGAGCGCAAGTCTTTTGAGTAAAAGTCTAATAAAACAAAGATTGATCTTAACAAGTGTTTTTTACCGCTTGAGAGTCGATTATGATTAGGGTTGTCCATTTGTTTTTTTTGAGCTTTTTTCCGTACTCTACCGTGTAAAACTGACATAATCTCCTCAATTATTCCTAGCTCTCACCACTGTTTGTAATGCCAAAAGACCGTTGAATAGGCGGTAAATCCTTGGGTAAATCACACCAATTACATCCATTTTTTAGCTGATAGAAAATACTGTCTAGAATTTCTCTTTTACTCCATGTCGGCGGTTTTGTTCTTTTCTTCTTCGGTAGCAAGGGCTCAATTATTTCCCATTCTCTATCCGTTAAGCTACTTGAATAGGTCATTTTACTTGATATTCTTTTTTATAAAGATACCAAATGGGTTCTATAATGGAAAACAAATAATTCATCATTATTCCTGTTCTGCTGCGATCGCCATTTTGGCTCCTGGTACTTGACGCAAGCGATCCATGACTTTTACTACTGTGCCGTGTTGGACTTTTTCATCGGCGTTGATAATTACTATTGATTCGGAATTAGGTTGAATTTTTTCGGTCAATGCACCTTTAAGAGCTTCTAATTGAATCGGTTGGCGATCTAAATACATTTTGCCATCTGCTTCGATAGTAATATTTAGCTGCACTGACTCTTTGGGTTCAGATGTTTGTGCCGAGGGTAAATCCACAGGTAATCCTTGCGATCGCGTGAGAAATAAAGTTGAGATGATAAAAAACGCTAAAATCGAGAAAATTACGTCAATCATCGGCAGAATATTAATCTCAAACTGTTCTTCTGGCTCAGGGATGGGGCGCATATTCTCTTACTCCTTGATGAAAGCGACGATAAAATAATTCCAACTGACCGCCATATTCTTGAATGAAAGCAATTTCCCGCAGGTATAAACCGCGAAAAGCATTGGCAAATAGTAGGGTAAAGATCGCCACAACCAAACCCATTACTGTCGAGATCAAAGCTTCACTTAAACCTCCTGTTACTCCAGCAGAATTAGTGGCAGCAGCATTACCTAAATCCATAGCTGCAAAGGATTGAATTAAACCCAAAATTGTCCCCAACAATCCCAATAAGGGGGAAGTTGTAATAATAGTTTGAAACCAAGTACTAAATTTCCTCAAAGTGGGGATTTCTGCTTGAGTGGCACTGTCTAAAGCCAAGCGAAACTCATCTGGGGTAGGCTGTTCTAATTCCAAAGCTTCTAAAAAAATCCGCGCTATCGGTAACTGGGCATTCTTTTGCAAAAAAGCGATCGCGCCATGAGCATCAGTGCGATATAAAGACAATGCTTTTTTGACTATACCCCGTTGTTGGCGTTTAATCCTGAGCCAAAAAATAATTCGCTCTACAATTAGAGCTACCGCTAAAAAAGAAAACCCCAGTAAAGGAATACTGACAATTCCTCCTGCCGTCCAAATATTGTCAATTGACATCAGTTTTACTCAAAATAGCTAATTGCAAATACTTATCATCTTACTCCGTAAAACTTTACCATAGTTATTAATAACTTTAATCAATTAATTTTTAAGTTTTTGTGAACCTCTTAAATTAAACTCATGACATATAGAAAAGATAAACAAGCATTTACAATACTCTAACTGAGTTGAGCCAATACCTACTAACTCTCTGACCGAACACACATGAAATACTAACAATTAGTGGTAATCTGAAGATCATGTTTTTCATGATATATTTTTAATCATATTAATTCTTAATAAGCTTACTCAACCTTGCTTTAACTTCTACAATTATCCCTCATGGCTAATTCTCAGTTCTGTATTCAACAACGCCAACAAGAACAACAAAAAACCAAAAGACTGTTGGTATTGGGTTTGACTGGTTCGGCATTACTACACGGAATACTTGCCTGGGCGATGCCGAAGTGGTCGATTGAACCACCAAAAATAGCAGAGCCAATGGAACTGACTATTGTCGAGAAGCCCAAACCTAAAATTGAGTCTAAACCCATTGTCAAACCAGAACCCAAGCCAATTCCCAAACCCGAACCAGTTAAGGCTCAAACTCCCCCTCCTCCCATCAAACCACCAGAGCCAGTTAAGGCGCAAACCGCACCACCTAAACCAGTCCCCAAAAAGGTTCTCACAAGTCCTACCCCTGCACCTTCCCAGCCAATAGTTTCTGCGCCGATTGAAAATACTCCTAAAGCACCAGCATTGAGTAGCAGTTTTACTGCACCGAGTAGCTCGGTAACTTCCTCTGAAACTACCAGGAATCATCCAGGTATGCCAGGTTCAGTAGTAGCAACTAATAGCGCGCCTCCTCGTCCCCAACCCAGCAGCAGTCAAGGAATTAGCTGTATCAGTAACTGCGAACCAAAATATCCCGCAGCTTTAGCAGGAGCAGAAGGTAGTGCGGGAGTCAAACTAACTATTAATCCCGACGGTAATGTTATTGGTGCAGAACTTAGCTCCCCCCACAGTAATAGTCAAGTTAACCAGCAAGCTTTATTAGCAGCCAGACAGATGCAGTTTAGTTCACCTAGCAATGGTAATGCCTCGGTTCGAGTCAAGATTGAATTTACCGTAGCAGGTTCCCAATATGATCGCGCTGCTCGCGAAGCCCAAGAACAACGGGAACGAGCCGAAAAAGAAAAAAAAGAACAAGAAGCAGCCAGACAACAGCAGCTAGAGCAAGAAAGACAGGCGCGCCAAGAACAATTAGAACGGGAAAGACAAGCCAGACAGCAACAATTACAACAGCAGCAAGAATCTACACCACCCCCAGTAGACACCACCCAACCTGCACCCCAACCCTTACCTAGTCTTTCTGAAGAAGAATTAGAGGCAGAAAGGTCAAGGAAATTTCGGGAAAGAATGGAGCAATATCAGGAAAAGTAGAGAAAACAAGTAATAAGTAATAAGTGACTAATGACCAATGACCAATGACTAAACTTTTATTCAGCATATCGATTATTTTAGTAAGTTTAATTATTCACCCATCTGCGATCGCAGGAACTGTAGAGGTTAGCGGTGGTGGTAAATGCGAAGGGGATATTACTGCTAACGATCTTAACGGTAAGGTGGTTTGTACCTATAGCAATGGCGATCGCTTTGAGGGTCAGTTTGTTAATGGCAAAAAAGAGGGAGAAGGTACATATATTTTTGCCGATGGTAGTAAGTATCAAGGAACTTTTACCAATGACACTATTACGGGGAAAGGTGTAAGGACTTATCAGAATGGCGATCGCTATGAGGGGGAATTTAGTAACGGACAACCCAACGGTATGGGGGTTTACATCGGTGTTGATGGGGGACGATACGAAGGGCAATTTACTAATGGAGAGCCATCTGGTGAAGGAACCTTTATTTATAGCAATGGTGATAAATGTTCTGGTGTAGTCAGTAATAGTCAACTCAATGGAGAAGGGAAATGTACTTACAGCAATGGGGATATTTATCAAGGTCAATTTGTCAATGGTAAGTCAGAAGGAATAGGTACTTATACTTTTGCTGATGGTGGCAGTTATCGGGGTAGTTTTGCTGGGGGGGAGTTTAGCGGTAAGGGTACGAGAAAGTATGCCAACGGTAACGTTTACGAAGGAGAATTTCTCAAAGGTAAGCCAGAAGGAACGGGTACTTATACCTTTGCTGACGGTAGTAAATATCAAGGACAAATGAGTTTAGGAGAGTTTTCGGGACAGGGAATATTTACCGAGGCTTCGGGTAATCGTTATGAAGGGCAATTTGCAGCTGGTCAATATAACGGTACAGGAACTTATATTTTTGCCAATGGCGATCGCTGTGAGGGGACTTTTGCCAACGGACAATTAAGCGGTCAAGCTGTTTGTGACTACAGCAGTGGCGATACCTATCAGGGAGAATTTCTCAATGGTCAAAAACACGGTACTGGAGTTTATACTTTTATCGATGGTACGACAGTAGAGGGAACTTGGAATAATGATGAATATCAACAGTAAACTGCTGCAAATACAAACTCATTGTTCTGTCAACCAGCCGCCAAATCTTAACAGGAGAAGGCTTTTTTCCTTGTAGGTTAAAACTTTTTAAAATAAATCTCTATTTTTTTGGGTAACTTTACCAAACTTTTACGTATTTTGATTATCTTACATAATATTGAAGAGCAAATTTTCAGACTCAATCTAAATTTCTTTTTATGGAAGTTTTAGAGTAATTTTCTCTGATGTTTTCAGAGTAACTATTTGAGTGTATAGGTAAATTTTTAGGTAAGACCAAGAGTCGATTTTATCGACACTTTATGTCAATTTAAAAGAGAAGAAATAGAGTAAATAATGCTGAGTAATTTAACTAGAAATGAGGCATCTGTTAGCAAGCGAGAATTGCTGGAAGTTTCCATTGTCATGCCTTGTTTAAATGAGGCTGAAACTCTGGCTACTTGTGTCAGAAAAGCAAAACGGTATTTAGCTGAAAATGATATTTATGGCGAAGTAATCGTTGCTGACAATGGTAGTGTAGATGGTTCTCAGCAGATTGCTAGAAGTTTAAATGCAAGAGTGGTGGACGTTCCGGTAAAAGGATACGGTAGCGCACTCAAAGCAGGAATTGCTTCTGCTAGAGGACAATACATTATTATGGGGGATGCTGATGATAGTTATGACTTTAGTAAGCTCAACCCTTTTGTGAATAAATTGAGACAGGGT
This sequence comes from Pleurocapsa sp., assembly GCA_050330335.1. Classification (GTDB taxonomy): domain Bacteria; phylum Cyanobacteriota; class Cyanobacteriia; order Cyanobacteriales; family Xenococcaceae; genus Waterburya. The sequence goes on from JBHJNX010000019.1 coordinate 12,788, forward strand.
TACGATTTAGTAATGGGCAATCGCTTTCGCGGTGGAATTGCACCCGGAGCAATGCCTCCATTACACAGATATTTGGGTAATCCTGTACTGACAGGAATTGGTAGATTATTATTTTCCAGTCCTTGCGGCGACTTCCACTGTGGATTGCGTGGTTTTCGTAAAGATACCATTTCTTCTTTAGACCTCCAAACTACAGGAATGGAATTTGCTAGCGAAATGGTGGTCAAGGCTACTCTCTATGGCATGAAAATTGCCGAAGTTCCCACCACTCTATCTCCTGACGGACGCAGTCGTCCCCCTCATTTAAACACTTGGCGCGATGGTTGGCGACATTTGCGTTTCTTATTGATGTACAGTCCTCGTTGGCTATTTTTCTATCCCGGTATCTTTTTAATTTTGACGGGATTTTTGGGGACTTTATGGCTCTTACCTAGTCCTAAAGTACATACTTTGCTGTATTCCTCTACAGCGATGACTATTGGCTTTCAAATTGTCATTTTCGCCCTGTTTACTAAAGTATTTGCCATTAGAGAAGGTCTGTTACCTCCAGACCGCCGTTTAAAAATGTTATTTCGCTACATTAATTTAGAATCAGGATTAATTGTAGGTGGCTTATTAATGTTGTTGGGTATTGGAGCTTCTGTCTATGCCTTCGGCATTTGGGGACAGAATTCTTTTGGTTCGTTAAATCCTGCTGAAACCATGCCGATTGTGATTTCTGCTGTTACTTGTGTGGCTCTGAGCTTTCAGGTGATTTTTTCGAGCTTCTTTTTGAGCATTTTGGGCTTAAAAGGCAGTCAAACATAATATCCATCAATAAAATTATGAAACAGCCCTGGCTATCGATTGTCATCCCTACTTATAACGGTGAAAAATATTTGGCTGCGACTCTTGATTCGGTGGTGTTGCAAAATGATGACGATATTGAATGTATTGTTATCGATGACGGTTCGACAGATGCTACTCTATCCATCGTCAGCAACTATCAGGATAGATTAAAAATCGAGATTATCGAACGCAAACGCGGTAATTGGGTAGCCAATACTAATTATGGATTATCTGTGGCGAGGGGAACTTATGCTTGTTTTTTGCATCAGGACGATCGCTGGGAAGCGGGACGTTTGGCGGTGATGAAAAAGGCGATCGCATCTTATCCTTCAGCCAGTTTGTACTTACATCCCAGTTTATTTATCGATACCAATGGCGATCGCTTGGGGGTTTGGAATTGTCCCTTTAGCGGTAAAGACTTAGTGGTAATTGATTCTGAAACTGCCGTAGAAAGATTATTAGTACAAAATTTTATTGCTATTCCCGCACCGATTTTTAAACGTCAGGTGGCTCTTAATCTGGGAGCAATGGACGAAAAACTCTGGTACACTGCCGATTGGGATTTTTGGTTGAAACTGGCAGCATCGGGAGACACGGTTTACTGTCCTGAACCTTTAGCGGCTTTTCGGGTGCATCCAGAGTCTCAAACCATTCGCCGTAGTTCCAGTGTAGAGGATTTCTACCAGCAAATGCGATCGGTATTTGAAGAACATTTGACCACCTGGGAAGCGGATTTAGGACGCAAACTCAAAACCGGGCAGCTGGCTCTTTTTTCTACTGAAGTTAATAAGGCTTTAGCAGCAATAATCCATGGCGAGAAAGCTAACTTATGGAAATTGGGATTGGATTTTATTGCTCTGACTCCCACTGGTTGGTATCGCTATTTTCGCGATTCTCGAATTATCGAACGAGTAATAGTTAGATTGAAAGCCAAGTTACAAACGTCTGGTTGAGATTGAAGTAGGGTGCAATAAAATTATTGCTAACAACTTAGTATCAAAACAGGAGGTTAGATTGACACCTAAAAATAATATCGAGATTGCCAATACCCAAAACAAAGATTATACAGAGTTTTTGGTAGATAAACAGAGAGCTAGTTGGAAGCGTTTTGTAGATGTTCAAGCACCCTATCGTTGGAATCTCAAACGTTTAAAACCTGGTTTCATTCTCGATATTGGCTGTGGCATTGGCAGAAATTTAATCAATTTACAAGGGCAAGGAGTGGGAATCGACCACAATTTAGATTCAGTTAAAGTAGCGCGCTCTCGTGGCCTTAAGGTTTTCACTCCACAAGAATTTGACAATTCCAAATTCAGTAACTCTCAACAATTTGACTCTCTGCTGATGGCTCACGTAGCCGAGCATATGAATCAAAATGAAGTGATCGAGTTATTGAAAAAATATATTGGCTTTTTGAAACCCGGAGGTAAACTGATTCTGATTACTCCTCAAGAGGCTGGATATAACAGCGATCCAACTCACTGCGAGTTTATGGATTTTTCTAAACTGAATAATATTACCAATCGACTGGGATTTACCAGAGTGGATCAATATTCATTTCCCTTCCCTCGATTTATCGGTCGCTTTTTTACTTACAACGAATTTATTTCTGTAAGTTGCAAGCCTGTATAGTATAATCCGGACAAAATGAAATCTGACACTCGATCGCTGGTTAATTCTGTTGTTATGTCAATGGCGATCGAGTATTTATTTTCTAAAAGAATCAAGCAATAACATCAAATGAAGCAACCAAATCTGTTTCTTGTCGGACAACCGAAGGCGGGGACAACTGCATTGCATCAATTTCTCGGACAACATCCAGAAATTTACATGGCAAGTATTAAAGAGCCACATTTTTTTTGTCAGGATTTTCATCAAGAAAGCGATCGCTTTCATCAAACTCAATTGTTTTTTGATTTTCGGGATGAAGCTGCTTATTTAAAATTATTTGCTAAAGTTACCCAGGAAAAAATTGCTGGAGAATCTTCGACTCATTATCTCTATTCTCAAGTAGCTGCTCAAAATATATATAATTTTAATCCTGAAGCTAAAATAATTATTAGCCTCAGAGAACCAACTGCTTTTATTTATTCTCTACACAGTCACTTTGTTAAATTTATCGAAGAGAATGAAGAAGATTTCCTACAAGCTTTAGCTTTAGAATCCTTTAGAAAGGCAGGAAAATCTATCAGTCCGAGAGTTACCACTCCTTCCTATTTATATTATTTAGAACAAGCGAAATATTACGACCAGGTTAAACGTTATTACGATCTTTTTAAGCCATCTCAAATTAAAATTATCTTGTTTGAAGACTTTAAAGAAAATAACGAAGGAGTGTATCGAGAAATTTTAGAATTTCTCCAAGTAGATCCTAATTTTACTCCTGAATATACAGCAATTAATGTTAATAAAGAAGTCAAATTTAAAGCCTTAAATAATTTGGCTAACAATCAAACTATTAAAAATTTCACTAAAAAAATATTTTCTCAAGAATTTAATGAGCTCGTCCGTGACAAAATTATCGAACGCTTGTTCTGGAGTCAAGCACCCAAATCTTCTCTCGACCCAGAAATCAAATTTCAGCTAATGCAAAAATTACAACCAGAAGTTAAGAAAATTGCTGAATTCCTCGATATAGATTTAATTAAAAAATGGGGTTACGAAAATATTTAATAACTTTAAACTAATGATTGCTAAAAAAAATATATTATATGCTGTTTTATCTTGCGGGTTGGGAATTTTTCTAGTTTGGTTAATTTTAACCCTAACACCCGTTACCATTGAGCAGATTGTCGATAGTCTGAAAAATTTAAGTTTATTTTATGTGGTTTTAGTAGTTATTACTACTTTTGTTCATCTGTGGATTACTTCTTATAAGTGGCAACTAATCGCCCAAAAATTAACCGACAATCATCATACCTCTCAAAAATTTTATTTATACTATATTGTTTTTGCCAACCTGATTGCTCAATTCGTTCCCTATCAAGTTGGGCTAACAATAGTTCAAGGTTTGGCGATTAAATTACACAAGGTTGGTACCCTTTCTCAAGGATTCTTTTCTCTACTATACGACCAATTTTTCAACCTCTTGATTCCTATCTTGTTGCTGCCACCAACTTTATTATTATTTTTAAACAAGGTGTCTCTATCCTGGGCAATTTTCCTCGTTTTAGGTATTTTGCTAGCAACCCACATTATTATTGTGTATTGGCACAAACCTCTAGCGATTAACTTATTTAAATATTATCGATACTTCAAACAAAAAGTCCGCAAAAAAAATGCCCCAGTCAATTTAGAAGCAACTGAAGAAATTCCCGTTTTATCTACCAGATTTACCCTCAAAGTATTTTGGATTTCCGTCATTAGACACGCCAACTGGATTTTACGTAGTTTCTTTGTCGTTTTGGCAGGAAAATTTGCTATTGGTTTTTGGGCGATCGCTTTTACGATTAATTTAGTCCAAACTGCCATGATTATTAGTGTTACTCCTGCTAATTTAGGCTTTATGGAATGGAGTTGGATTGGTGGTTTAGAATTGTTGGGAATTCCCGCCGCAATTGCCAGTAATTTTGCCGTGGTGCAGCGAATTTTAGGAGTATTTGCGGTTATTATTATCGCTCTAGGTTGTTGGCTTGGTTTTGGATTAGACCGGTTATATTTCAAAAAAAATGAAATCAGTCAGAAAAAATATTAATATTGAAACGGTTTTAAAGTTGGCAGCGATCGCTGTTTTTATCTCGATTTTCTTAAAAGCCATTATTGATATCGATACCAATTACGATACTTGGTGGTATCACCTGCCCTTTGCTGCCAGAATTTGGGGTATAGTACCCCCCGATATATATCTAGCCGAAGACGCGATCGAATATCGCTATGAAGGATTTCCCCTACTAGCAAACTTTGTTCAGGGGTTTTTCTGGCGCATCACTGGTAGAGTACAAAGTGCTAATTTGGTTTGTTTTGGCAGCCTGATTTTATATCTTTATTTTCTCAAAGCCTATTGTCGAATTCCCCTTTACTTATCGGCGATCGCTTTGTTAACGATTCCTACAGTAATTACTCATGTAACTACTTCTTTTGTGGATTTACCGGGAAATGTTGCCGTTTCCATCCTGGTAATGATGACTTATTTACTCTACACGAGACGAGAAGTACCGACCACAAAAGATATTTTAATTATCATTCTGGCGGCGGCGGCGGCGGTTAATATCAAACCCCAATTGCAACCCCTGACTTTTGTCATCCTCTGTTTTACAGGCTTGAGAATTCTCTGGCTTAACTTTCGGCGATCGCCCAACTTTAAATCCTGGTTAGTTAAAGCTATTCCCCTGGGTTTAATTGCTTCTCTGCTGATTTTTGCTACTCCAGTTAAAAATATTGTTATTCATGGCAATCCCTTTTATCCAATTAAAATTCAAGTTGCCGGAATTGTCCTCAATCACAAATTAAGTCCCGCAACCTATCAAGAAGGCTCTCGTCCCCAAAAATGGTTCAATTCGGTTTTTGAAATTAATACTCCTACCTGGTGGTCTACAGATCAATGGAATGGGGGAAATGACAAGTTTATGGATCGAGGCGGGGGGTTTTTTGGTAACTATGTCATCTTCAATCTGATTTTACTTCTGTGCTTATTTCTCTACCAACAAATTACTAATAAAGAAAATCAAGCCAATTTAAAACGCGCCACAACCACGGCAATTATTTTTGCGATCGCCATGTCAGTCATCCCCGCCAACTTTCCTCAATCCCATGAGTTGCGCTACTTCATGTTTTGGATGATTTGTCTCGTATCGTTTAATTTATATTTAATTGCCCAGTACGAACAAAACTTCTCGAAACTAAAATGGCTCAAATCTAAATATGTAGGTTTGGTATATGCCCTATTTTTAACCATTGTGTTAACCAAAGTGGGCAACTTTTACGCCAAACCCCAATTTTTTAGCTTACAACAACAAATACAAGCAGGAGTCAAACCAGAACTATTACAGCAAATTCAACCAGGCGATCGGGTTTGTTTGATAGCCAGAGCAGGTTTGGTCAACCCTAAAGCAGTACCTTATGCTGCCATGCAACATACTTTCTTATATTCTGCTTACTTCCATCCCCAACTAGATTATTCCTATTCAATCAAAGCTCGTAGCACTGCTAGTAAATGCGAAAATAGAAAAATCATCCCCCAAATTGAAACCTAATAGTTGACTTTATTTACCTTACCTAAGAAGTTTAACCGTAAGGCGATCAAGTAATTGATTTAAATATTCGGGCAGATGAGAATATTGATGGGGTTCATTGAAGTCTTGGCAATCTGTATTAAACTCGCAGCCTGGCAAAGGATTGCCCGTAGTGCCATCGACAAAAACATTCCAATATTTACCTACCAAACCGATCATACTAATGTTAATCATCCACTCATTATTATCAAAACAGCTTGCACCTACAACCTCAAACAAGTGACGATGTTCTGGATGTACTTCCAGATCGCACAGGAGATAATTAAGGGCTATTTGTTTGATGGTACTTTGCTCTAACATATAGATGTAATTTTAAGTATTTACATAGGCAGTATGGTTTACTTTCAGCCAATCACAAAGAAAGCGATCGCTCAAAATTGGTCTGGCTTCTTCGCTGACATAAATTTCTAATACCGCTTCGGGGAAGGATTCAAATAAAAGCAATTCTCCCGGAAAAATTACTCTTTCAAAATACCAATTAGGGATATTGGTAATCCGAATAATTTGCACAGTTGGAGTTTTATTTTTATAGTTACAGAGAATATGTAGACCGCATTTATCTGGTAAACCGTTAAGAATTTGAGTCATCATTAGCTTTTCATTGATATTTTATAAAAGTCTTTAAAAAGAGCAAAACTTATTACTTATTACCTATTACTTATTACTTGTTACTTAATTAATAATCCTCCCCAGGCAAGTAATAGAGAAAAAACGATCGCAGCGATCGCCTGTCTACCTAACAGCAATAAAGCAAATCGAGAAGATTTTTCCTGCATAATGGTTAACAGAGTAACTAAACAAGGTAGCAATACTCCTGCCAGATAAACCCCAGTCAAAACTTGTAATGGGGTCAACATAGCCAAGGTTTCTGGTTCGGCAAACAGCAGCAGTCCGTCTTTGCGAATAGAAGCTAAAACGATAGGCAATGAGGTTTCAGGGGGTAGATTAAACCATCCCATCAAAGGATTGATAATATTGGCTAAAGTTGCAATCACTCCTAACCAATTCAACAAGGAGGCGATAACAGTAATCATTAAAAAGATGGGAATCGCATTGAACAAAAATTGCTTAATAGTTGCCTTAGCTTCGCGCCAAATTACCGACCAACGGGGAAATTCTAAAAATGCTCTTCCTTCAATTACCAGGG
>JBHJNX010000020.1:0-8350 GCA_050330335.1 Pleurocapsa sp.
CCAATTAAAACGGCTTTTGCTCCTGCTTGTCTGACTGTATTTAAATCTGTTGATGTATGTATACCGGATTCGCTAACTACTAAAATATTTTTGTCATTTAAAATATCTTTTCTAGCTTCTAAAAGCTGGGTTGTAGTTGTCAGGCTGACAGAAAAATCTTCGAGATTGCGGTTATTAATACCGATTAATTCTACACCATCGATCGCCAGTACTCGATCCAATTCTGCTAGGGTATGCACCTCAATTAACGGAGTCATCCCCAAGGCTTTAGCGATCTTGACAAAATAGTTTAAATCTCGATCGTTTAAAATAGCGGCAATTAACAATACGGCATCAGCACCTTTAGCGCGAGCGTAATATATTTGATAGGGATAAATAATAAATTCTTTGCACAATAGAGGTAAATCGACAGATTGTCTGACTAAACTGAGATTATCAAAACTTCCCTGAAAAAATTTCTCGTCAGTTAGTACCGATAGACAACTAGCACCTCCTTGTTCGTAAGCTTGAGCGATCGCTACTGGATTGAAATCTGCTCGAATAACTCCTTTAGAAGGAGATGCTTTTTTAACTTCTGCAATCAATGCCAGATTATTTTTTGGGTTACGCAATGCACCCAAAAAATCTTTAGCTGGTGCGACATCTTCAACTTGCTGGCGTAATTTAAACAACGACAGGCGATCGCGCATTTTAGCAACTTCGGTTTCTTTGTGCCAAACTATTTCTTCTAGGATGTGCTGTGGTTCAGCATTAGGAATCTTCGATTGATATATTACTTCTCCTGTATTGACTTGGGGACTGGGATTAATTCTTCTAATTTGCATTGTTTAACTGTTTAAATAAATTAAGCATACCGAATATTAGGTTACATCGATTTGACTTGAAAGTGGGAAGGGAAATTTAGCGATCAACCATTAGTTTGTTGGTTATGTGAATCAAAGCAGTGTTGCAACAAAAATTATTTTTCTGGAAATTACCGTAAAACTATAATGTAAATCAACTAAAAGATTTGGTTAAAAAATGCGATGAAGTTAATTGGTCGGGTTGCTATTAGAGCTATCTGGCAAGAAGTAATTTTGTGGGGAATAATAGCGATCGCTCTAAGCTTCGTTTTAATGCCAACTGCTTTAGCTAATTCTCAAATAAACGAGGTTCAAGTCAGCTTGGGGAACATTAACGGTGAACTGAAATTTTTCCCCAGCAATATACAATTAGAAGCTGGAAAACCATATAAATTGTTATTAGATAATCCCAGTCCTGTCAAGCATTACTTTACATCGAAAGATTTTGCCGATGCCAGTTGGACGAGAAAAGTACAAGCTGGAAAAGTCGAAGTTAAAGGAGCAATTCACGAATTAGAACTAAAACCAGGTGCAGCAGCTGAATGGGTTTTAACCCCGATGAAACCAGGAACTTATGAATTACATTGTTCCATACCAGGTCACGCTGAAGCCGGCATGATAGGCAAAATAGTGGTGACAGATTAAAAAGCTTTAAATTACCTATAAAAAAGCATCCTATTGAGGATGCCAATTGATTATTAAAAAGCGAAACAATTAAGTTTATTTGAATCCTACTGCGGCTTGCCAAACGAAGGCTAGTAACAGAAAAAATAAAGGAATTAAAGGGAGAATATCTACCAGGGGGTTAAACATAGAGTAAGCTTCTGGCAGTTTTGCCAATAGCATTGCAGCTTCCATATATCTATTTACCTTCCAACAATTTTTAAAGATAGTAGCAATACTATCATGATTCGGTTGTTCGTTTAAATGGCTTAAACTGATATAAATCTGCCGTGAATAAATCATTATGCTAGAGCAGCGCAATATTAACAATGACTTACCAATATAAGCTCAAACCTACAACCAATGGGCAAATTCTTCAGTAAAGCGATCGCCCAAAATTGCTTCACGAATTGTTTGAGTAAAACGAATTAATTCGGTGATGTTGTGCAAAGATAACATTATGTAACCGAGCATCTCTCGCGATCGCACCAGATGATTGAGATAGGCGCGACTGAAATTCTGACAGGCATAACAGGGACAGGTTTCATCTAAGGGGCGATAGTCTCGCTTGTATTGAGCATTTTTAATATTAATCCGTTCTCCTCTGACTAATGCTGTCCCATGACGACCAAAACGGGTAGGAATTACACAATCAAATAAATCAATTCCATAGGCGATCGCCCGTACCATTTCTCGATAAGTTCCTACTCCCATCAAGTAGCGTGGTTTATCAGGGGGAAGTAAAGGAGCAGTATGTTTAACTGTAGCATCAATCAATTCTGGTGCTTCCCCTACACTCACTCCACCAATGGCATAACCTGGTAAATCTAACGCTGTTAACTGTCGGACGGCATTAGTTCTCAAGTCAAGATGTATTCCTCCTTGTACAATGCCAAATAAAGCCTGAGTTGCAGGATTTTGATGTGCCTCAATACACCTGGTCAACCAACGATAGCTTCTTTCTGTAGCTTCTTTTACTCGTTCTTTAATGGCATTGGCGGGGGGACATTCATCAAATGCCATAATTACATCCGCACCTAAAGCATTTTGAATTTGAATCGATCGCTCTGGTGTAATTTCAATAATACGGCCGTCGCGGGGAGAACGAAATGTCACTCCTGTTTCGGTTATGGTACGCAATTCGCTGAGGCTAAAAACCTGAAAACCTCCCGAATCGGTTAAAATTGGCTGCGACCAAGCCATAAACTCGTGCAAACCACCAGCTTCCTCGATTATCTTTTCTCCTGGCTGAAGGTGAAGGTGATAGGTATTGGCTAAAATCATCTGAGCTTTGGCATCTTTTAACTGTCGCGGCGTAATGCCTTTGACTGTAGCCAAAGTACCTACAGGCATAAAACGAGGAGTTTCTACCATACCATGAGGAGTATGAAAGACTCCCACTCTGGCATGAGTATGACTACAAGACTTCTGACATTGAAAGGAAAATCCCACCAGTTATTTATTTCCTAAAACTCGTCGTCGTCTAATTGTACGTCTAAACGTGCCGATAAAACTTCCGTTACCATGGCTTCGATGGTTGCGGCATTGAACGCATTTTGATGGGCAAATTCTTTGGAGGATGAGGGTAATTCGGGTATTAAATGTAATTGGCGATTATCTTGAATTAAGACAAATTTGGTTTGTTTATCAGTAGATTTACTTAGTTTTAAGTAGTCGAAACTTTGCAGATTAATGTACAAATTATTGTTAGCAATCAAGGTAGACTGAAAAGGGTCACTAAAAATTTCTTTAATGAATCCTTTGCCTTCACTATGAATTCGATCGTCTATTAAATGAACATAACGAACTCGATTTAAATCTTGAAGCAAACGTTGAATATCATCTTGGTTAACGATAATCCCTGTATCAACAATACAAGGTGCGGGCAAGGAATTTAATCTCTGGGGTTGATTCATAACAAGTAGAATTTAAGCTCAAAATCTTAATTCAGTGTCTTTTCAATATGTAGCCTATAAATAAAGTAGTCTATTGAACAATATTAGCCTAAGATTTCCGAGCTATTCTATGAAATTTTAACTAAGGATTTTTTTGTGTCAAGCATAAGTATAAATTCATCTTGTCAGTGGATAAAACAACAAATTTATTCTTTTTGTAGTTCAGTAGTATTTTATACAGTAATTCCTTTGCCCTGGCAATGGACGGGAGAATGGCAACGTATTGCGCGTTGGTCCCCTCTGATTGGTTTGATTATTGGGGGATTGTTAGGCTTAATTAATACTATAGGACAGAGTTTTGGCATACCTACCTTAACTCGCAGTGCTATCTTAGTCGCTCTCTGGGTGGGGATAACTGGCGGTTTACATCTCGATGGTGCTATGGATACGGCAGATGGATTATCAGTAAACGACCCAGAACGTCGCTTGTCAGTAATGCGAGATAGTGCAACAGGGGCATTTGGAGCGATCGCGGCAATAATTATTCTGCTCTTAAAAATTTGTGCGATTTACGACCTAGATGCTCATCTTTGGTTTGTTTTAATGTTTGCTGCTGGTTGGGGGCGATGGGGACAAGTTATGGCGATCGCCCTATATCCCTATTTGCGAGAAACTGGTAAAGGTGCATTACATAAAGAGAATTTACGTTCGCCACAGGATATTTTATGGGGATTGCTGATTCTATTATTATTTAGCAGTCTTAGCTGGCAATGGCTGCAATGGTGGCAGGTTATCCTAGCAATTGGCGGCAGTAGCGCGATCGCACTGTTGACTGGATACTGGTTTGACAAACAACTCCAGGGACATACGGGAGATACTTATGGTGCAGTAGTAGAATGGACTGAAGCTTTTATCTTATGCTATTTAACAGCATTTAACTAAAATTTGCTTAATTTCTATTACCTACTTCCCATTCCCCATTTTCTATTCCTTTTTCCATTTCGATGATCATTTGGATATTACTCATTGCTATACTGAAATTTAGGTTTATTTAACTTCGAGAAGCTTCATTGCTATTTCTAATTATCTCATTCTAATAAGTTTATATATTGATTCTTGACCGCGTTCTGGTATCAGACCAACTCAGAAAAGTTTAGCAGAAGCGACAGAGAATTGCGATCGCTCCTAATAGTGCGGTCTAAAGTAGACAATACTTTGGTTATGGTTGCTTTTATCCAAGTTTGGTAGACAAACTTAAGAGAGATTTTCGATTTTCTCTAGCAAATTGACAGCATAATTGATTGTAGTAAAGCATCTATTCAATAGAAAGCAATGGGCGAAGCCAAAAGACGCAAACAATTAGATCCTGGCTACGGTGCAACTCATTTTCTGGCAACTCCGGCAGAAAGAGATAAACACATCAAAAAAATAATACACGAGCTTTTTTCTCAATTTAAATCAGAACTTACAGAGTTAATTACTGCCGAAACAATTCCCGACAACTACGAAGAAATTCAAGAAAAACTCGCTGCTTGGCTATCCCAAAGACTATCAGATTATCGATCGGGCGATCGCGCTGCCATTGCCAATGCTTTAATTTTATATTGTGGCGAATTGAGTGCGGAATATGATTGTAGCCCCGTACTCTTCATGTGTTTTGTCGATATGACTAATTCCCATTTACCAGCAGAAGAGCGACAAAAAATTGCCCAAATCCTCGAAAATTTAGCAGCAAAGCTACCTGAAGAATTGCGCTTAACTACAAGTGCCTCTTCCTAAATTTAAATGATTATCACCTGTTTCTAATCTAAGTCCCCTTCCATAACCGTGGCGATCGCTTGTCTGGTATTATTTTGAAACTCTCGAACGTTAACGCGGTTTAAAATTGAAACTGCTAAAATCATTCCCACTGCTTGCATCAAAAATACCAGACTGTAAGCCATTAAAGGATTGGAAAAAATCCCTTTACCCAAATCTAAAATCACTCCACCCATAAAAGTTGCTAAACCTCTAGACATTGCCTGAGCTAATCCCCAAGCACCGATAAAAGTGCCAGCAGTTTCTGCTGCCGTTAAATCCAACATCAGGCTAATTCCCCCTACCGTAGCTATTCCAGCCGCCGTGCCAAATAAAGTTATGGCGGATTGCAAAATTATGGGTTGTTGAGTTAAGCCAGCTAAAATAATCAAACCAAAACAAATAGCAACTAAAATACAACCAATTTTAGTAGTTAATTTTTTACCCAAGGCAGGAATAATTTTAAATCCCGTAATACCATAACCCAACAAAATTCCAATTCCCCAATAAGCATTAAGTTTGGTGGTTTCACCAATACTCATACCAAATACTTCACCACCATAAGGTTCTAATATCGCTTCCTGCATGAATAATCCGATAGTTAAAACAGATAAAAAGGCAAAAAAATAACCGGTTTGACGACTAGCAGTTAAAACTTTGAGTGCCTCTCTGATACTGATGCTATCTTCTCTCTGGCTCGAACTATTGCGAGATGAAAAACGAGAATATCTTTTCTCCACTCCCCAAGTAGCAATTAAAGCTAAAGCTATTAACAGAAAAGGAACAAAACTGAATACCGAATTTATTGGTGGTTGTAAAATTTCTAAGGGAATATTACCTGCGGTGACTCCATCAGCTTCAATCTGTTTAAACACAATACTGCCACTAACACCACCAATAACAATCCCCACCATTAACATCGACCATACTATAGCAACTAATTTCGAGCGATTTTCTTCTTCCGATATGTCTACTAACAAGGCAGTAAAGGGAGTTGAACTAGAACTGACAGCCAAACCATAAATAGCCATAATTAAAGCTAATAAAGCTGTCCAGCCAATAGTTTGAGTATTCCACAGCCATGATTCATTAGCTCGGACAATTGCCCCTAATTGCCACACAGTTTGTACCGCTAAATACACCGCCAAACCAAAAATAACCGTACCCAATAGTACGTAATTAGTACGATGTTGGTTGAATAATGGTTTTTTATCCGATAACTGTCCAAACCATACCCGTGCCGGAGAGACAAATAGAGATATTGCTAAAATTCCCCCAGTAATGGTCGCCGGAATTCCCAATTCACTAATCATCACTCGATTGAGTACGGCAAGAGTCAGCACTGCCATCAATCCTAATCCCAGATTAAACAAGCCTAGACGTAAGATAGTTAGCATTCCTACCTGACGCTTAGGGCGATTTTGAATCTTAATCGATTCAGAAACATCTTCAATAGTCATTTTTTAATATTATTAATTTGATTTATAAGTTTTTAAGGTATTAGTGTTTTAAGTCTCAGACTCTAAGCTTTTCAATTATTCTACATAAACAAAAAAGTATTTTCTAACGGATTTTTCCAATTAAAAGTGCTTAAAACTTGATTAATCACGATTTTTTACCCGCAAAACCTGATAATTTCCTCAATTATTTGGGCATCTTAACTATAGGTGATGAGAAATACAAAACATTTCAGCCTTGATCAAGTTAAGAATTTTATACTAGGGAGAATTCAAGATGCCTATTGGATTACCAGAATTTGTGGAAAATCCTGAACCACGTTGCCCAGTAATTTTGTTGTGCGATACATCTGGTTCGATGCAAGGAGAACCAATAAATGCTTTAAATACTGGTTTAGCTGCTTTCCAGAAGGATGTGTATAAAGATGAAATCGCATCTTTACGAGTAGAAGTTGCCCTGGTGACATTTGGCCCTGTGCGCTTAACTCAGGATTTTGTAACTATTGATGAGTTTTTACCCCCTAGACTGACTGCCGATGGTGTTACTCCAATGGGAGAAGCGATCGAATATGCTTTGGATTTAATGGAACAACGCAAAGAAACTTATAAAAATAATGAACTGGAAAGCGATCGCTCGTTCGGTAATTGGCACGAGTCATGAAAAACAGCAATTACCTTGTCAGGATTATGGCGATTATAAAATTATCAATGATGCAATTATCGGTGTCGTAGCAGATGGGGCTGGTAGTGCTAAACATAGCGATGTTGGTGCAAAACTGTCTGTAAATACTGTTCTAGAAACAATTACAGAGCAAGATATTTATAATATTACAGAACTACGTAATGGCGATCGCGCCAGTGAAGCAGAGAAATCTCAACCTTCTGCTTCATGATAATTCTATGTTGAACATCAGATAATGCTTATATAGTTTATTGCCAAGAATATAACTATCTGTTGTGACCAGCGTAAATTGGTAAAATCACGTAAGTATAAAATAGATTCACTAACTATTTGATTTTTTGATTTTAAAAAAGTGAGATCGCACTTTAGCTCGACGAGCAGAAGCCCCGCGTTCTGCCGATAGGCGAACGTCGGGATGAATGCGAGTGATGAACTATGAGGGAGTATGTTGATTTTCGATGTATTTTTTCAAAACTGAAATAGTGACTCCACCACAAGAAGCAATGAAATAAGATTCATTCCAAAAAACTTTTTTCCAGTAAACTTTATTAACTTGTTCGGGAAATTCTTGTCTTAATTTACGACTGGTAACAGATTTAATATTGCCAATAAACTTAGGTAATTGCATTTGTGGATAATATTGAAACAACAAATGAATGTGATTATCTTCACCGTTAAACTCAATAACCTTACAATCCCATTTTTGACATAAATCGTGAATAATATCTCCTAAACGAAAAATCATTTCACCAGTTAAAACCTTTTTGCGATATTTGGTAGTCAGGACAAGGTGAGCTTTAAGGTCAGAAACAGACCTAGCACTAGAGACAAAATCGTTTTTCACAGGTTTATTTTATTTTGTGTTAAAATCACCGTATCCAATATTAACAACAGGAATAATGTTGTACAACTACCAATATCGATTAAACCCCAAAACAGAGCAAAAGCTAGTATTGAATGACTGGCTTAGAATTTGTCGATATTGGTACAATCGTCAACTAGGAGAAAGATTTA
>JBHJNX010000021.1:0-5592 GCA_050330335.1 Pleurocapsa sp.
GTTAAAATCGATTACTTGATTAGTAGCTACAGATTTACGAGCCGCTGCCGCTACTTGGAGGGCATATAAACTATCTTGGGGTTGAAGATAGAGAGGTTTGTTATCTAAGAGGCAATCTAAAACCATGGTAGTATCTTTGGCAAATAGACCGCGACGACTAGGAGCTTTAAGATTAGTGCTTCCCGTGGCGGTAACTAACTTACCAATTTCTCCTTCAAAGATTAATTTGCCTGTTTCGCCATTAATTTCAAAAGTTCGCTCTCCCTGCCAAAAGACATCTCCTTTACCATAGATCAGGTCGGCAACTACATCATTGCTAAATTGTAATTGAGCCTGACACAGACAGGCATTAAAATAAGGAGAATTGGGAGTATGCCAATAGCGGTTTTGACAGGTTACTGTATCGACATTCCCGAATAGATCGGTGAAACGGTTAACACGAGAGAGTGCTGCAATTAAAGGGAAACCAAACATTTCGCGATGATATTTCCACCCTTGAGTAACGGGGTGTTGAGGACTGATGGTAGCGTAGCGAGCGTAAAAAACCTTACCGATTTCTGGTAAATATTGCTTAATAGTTTGATGTAAACCGCCAATTAATTCTATATGTTCGACGTGAAGTAATTTATTTTTTTTGTTAGCTAATTCGATGATGTCTGCGGCTAATTGGGGGTCAGTAGCAAGAGGGTATTCTACCACGACGTGTTTACCTGCGGTGACAGCAGCATGGGCGATCGCGCCACAATCTCGATTGATGGTACAGACAAATATTAAATCTAATTCAGATAAATTTACTAACTGTTGCCAGGAATCCACTGCCGAAACCCCCATAGTTTGGGCAAAATTATGAATTTTTTGGGGACTATTCCCCGTAAAAGCTAATAGTTCTGCTCTTTTGTCTATTTGCAAGGACTCGGCTCTTTTTTTCGCCGCATATCCCGTACCTACTATTCCAACTTTTAAAGACATAAATCAAGACCGCAGTTTTTAGGTAAGAACAAATCATCAATCTTAGATATAACTATAATTAATAGTTATTTTTAGCAACTATCTGAGAACATATTCCCCGCTTCTATCAGGTTGAAAAGTTTACTATTTGGCGATTTGAGCATATATATATATTATCTTCAATGTAGGATTAATCCCCATCTCAATTAATAAGTTTTTCTTATTTTAAGTTAGATTAAAAATTTCATTACTAATGCGCGAACGATAAATAATATTTTTCGCTTAGTATCAAACATGGAGCTTATATGAAGAAACCAAAGTTAATTCGTTGACTCGAATAACTTTAAACTTCTATTTTAAGTGTAGACAACTGTTTTACTTGTAAAAGAGGAAATAATACATGGCAACTTATACTGTAACCCTCAAAATGCCTGAAGGCGAACAAAAAATTGAAGTACCCGATGATGAGTACATTCTCGACGTTGCAGAAGAGCAAGGTTTAGATCTTCCTTATTCCTGCCGCGCAGGTGCTTGCTCCACTTGTGCTGGTAAACTAGAGTCTGGTAGTATCGATCAGTCCGACCAGTCTTTCCTCGATGACGATCAAATCGAAGCTGGATACGTACTAACTTGCGTAGCTTATCCTACCTCTGACTGCACTATCGTTACTCATCAAGAAGAAGAACTTTACTAAAAAAATAACTTAAAGTTACAATTTCTCAAGACGTTCAGCAAGAGCAGAGCGTCTTTTTTATTTCACTTCTTGATTTAAGTTGATAAAACATGAATTTTTTCAACTCAGATTCCACTTCTTTATTAGACAATAAAGCGATAAATTTTTGGCAAATTTTTAGTAAAAGATTTCAACGCGATCGCTCTGCTGTTTGGGGAACGATTGTTATTTTAATAATTATTATTGCCGTAATTTTTGGGCCATTTATTTATCTTGTTCCTGTAGATAAAATTGATTTTACTCAAGCGACTGCTCCTCCTAGTTGGCAACATCCTTTAGGGACGAACGATTTAGGACAAGACCAATTAGCTCGGATGTTAAGAGGGGGAAGAATTTCTTTAAGCGTGGGAATTGCCGCAGGCGCGATCGCAATTGTCTTGGGAACGATTATTGGTGCAGTTGCGGGTTTTTATGGGGGAATTGTCGATACTTTGTTGATGGCAATTACAGATTTATTTTTAGCTTTACCACAATTACCTTTACTATTATTAATTGTTTATTTATTTCGAGATTCTCTTAAAGCGATCGCGGGTGCAGAATTAGGAATTTTTATTTTAGTCGTGTTCCTAATTGGTGGCTTGAATTGGATGTCAGTAGCCAGATTAGTAAGAGCCAATTTTTTAAAATTAAAAGAAATGGAATTTGTCAGTGCAGCTACTGCAATTGGTGCTAAACCCAGAAGATTAATCTGGATTCATTTATTTCCCAATGTTTTAAATATCATTATTGTTGCTGCCACTCTAGCCGTGGGTAATGCAATCATTACCGAATCGACGTTAAGTTTTTTAGGGTTAGGATTTCCCCCCGATGTACCAACCTGGGGAAGAATGTTATTTGATGCCAAAGATTATTTGACTTCTGCTCCTCATCTGGCACTTTTTCCTGGAATGGCAATATTTTTAACTGTGTTAAGTATTAACTATATTGGTGATGGACTGCGAGACGCACTCGATCCCAAGCAGTAAGTAAGCTTTCACGCATTTAAGAAAGCTTGTTTTGACTGACTGGGGGACTGGGAGAAAGGGAGACGGGGAGAAAGTTTAACTGTATTTTACTTAATTAAATAATGTGCAGTTTAAATGACGAACAGCTTATCTGGGTGTAATTGTATTATGCCTACCTTTATTTAAAATGATTGATTTATTGATAGCGGTCGCAAATACCTTGATATTCTATTTGATGCTCCGAGCAATTAGAAACTACTTCCAAACGCACTTTAGCATTATTAGTAGAAGAGAGATGAGCTAAAGCATCTAATAATTCTTGGGCGGTTTGGACATCAAGAAAATGACTTTTGGTAATATGCAGACTCTCAGTATCTTGTAATTCTTCATATTTAAAACCGTTAATTTTGTCTTGTGTCACCACTACTTCTGTAAGTCGTTCGGGATTTTTACCAATGCGTTCGACAATTAATTTTTCTCTTCTGATGGGTACTTTCACCATCCGAGTTTCCACTTGTTTGCGAATCACCACTTCGCCTACTTTCTGCTTGCGACGGTTAACTTGCAATTTTTCTTCTAGTAAAGAAATGTGATAGTCATCCGTTGAGTCAGACAACTCATAATTATCATGGGCTGGATTCATTATTTTTTAATAGATCAAAAACTTAAAGGCAGTAAACAGTAATCTCGGAAAGCTGATACAGATTACTGCTTATCGATTATCGATGCTTAAAAGACAAGGGTTTGCGGCTGCCGACGCAGTCCCTATCTTCAAAATTGCTTTTAGCGATCGCGATTGACTGTTACATCACCGTCGGTTTCAATGTCTAATTCTTCACGACGGATAGTTTCTCTAGCAGTTACAGTATCTCGCTCTACTTCTTTGCGAACATTGACTTCTTCGCGCACGAAAGCTTGTTTTTCTACATCAGCAGATTCTTCATAAACTTCCATGCGTGCTACTTCTCCTTCAGTAAATGAAGTTTCCCCAGGAGTAACTTCTCTAGCCTCAGAAGGGGTATGACGTTCGATCACGACTCTTTCTTTTTCTACGGGAACAGAGACATTTGCCGTTTCAGTTTCTACTCTTTTGCCTACTGTCACCGTACCGCTACGGAAACGCTCTTTGTTAGCTACCAGACGCTCTTCGTATAGTTTGAGGCTCTGACGACCCTCTGCATCTTGATGGGCGTAAAGACTAGGTTCGCGGTCATAACTATCAGAACTGCGATCGCCGACGGTATCACCCGTGGTAGAATACTGACCCCGATAAACATTTCTGACTCGTTCTTCGTAGTCGTAATCTACTGTCATATCGTCATTGTATTCTGGTAGATTTTCTACTTGTTCTTTGGTTAAGCCAGTAGCATAGATTCTTTGTTGAGAACTATCGACACGAGCGCGTCCAAAAGGTAATAAGACTTTTTTGCCAAAAATCCAGAATCCAGTATCTATTACTAAATAACGGAAATTACCCTCGCGATCGACTAAAATATCTTTGACCGAACCGACTTTATCATTAGAATCGCTGTAAAGAGAATAGCTCATCAAGTCGTCGTTATCAAAAATATTGTGATAATTGGGATCTAAATCGCGGATTTTATAAAGATTAACTCCAGAGCGCAGATTAAAGCGATCGCGATTATTCATGAAGTCTTCTTGATAACCTACAAGATTACCATGATTGCCTCTGTCTAACTGATATAGTTGTGGGTCGCGATCGTAGCTATAATCACTACTAGTATCAGCACCACTGTCATAACCACCACCTTCTTGAGAATAAGCGGTATTATTGGGGTCGTATTCTACTCCTCTGTAGACTCTTCTGACTTGCTCTTCGTAATTGTAGTCCACAGTCATATCGTCGTCATATTCGGGAAGATGCTCTGCTTGCTCTTTAGTTAAGCCAGTGACGTAAACTCTTTTGTCGCTGTAGTCAATACTAGCTCTACCTACTGGTAAGAGAACTTTTTTGCCAAAAATCCAGAACCCAGTATCGATTACTAAATAGCGAAAACGACCAGTTTCATCGACGATAATGTCATAGACAGAACCTATTTTGTCTTTTGTATAGTCATAAACAGAAAAGCTTTTTATATCTTCGCCCCCAAAAATATCCTCTTTGTAGTCGGGATATAAGTCAGCAATTTTTGCTAAAGCCATATTAATTATTCCTCGTCTTGTCGTATTGTACCGATTACTTATCTAAAGGCTATTAATTACGAACATAAATTACATCTAACTTATGAAGTAGATGTCTGGAAAATTAGCTATAGCTAAAGATATAGTAGATATATCTGGCTCTGAAACTAAATATCAAACGCTTTGATTACTCTTGATTTTTAATTTCTATTGTGGATATTTTGTCAATTACCATACATAATTTTTAATTTTCTGTAAGTGGATTTTATCGAACTAATACACCTACTCCAAAAATTTATAATTCATATATATTTAAAAGAGTCATTGATACTTGCGCTTCACGCTACCTGCTACTTTAAAAAAAATGCCCATTACAATTTCACAACAAGACTATTGGAACTTATTTTATGAAACTCAATGTCAACAAAAATTAAACCATAATGACAAATTTGATGTTACCTATCAGTATCCAGAACAGTTAGGGCAAGGTACATACCGTGAAATTAAGCTACGACAGGGCGTAGAATTGGCAATTGATCGCTATCAGCTACATGATGATGTAATTGTTGAATCCCCAGAGCGATCGCATCAGTTAGAGTATATATTCGCAATGTCAGGAAAATCTACTCCTAACTCAATTGGTGCAGGACAATATGAGCTATACGGTAGTGGCGTAGCTCCAATTGAAAATTGCGAAAATTCAGCAGCAGAACTGACTTTGCAGGTAAATGTTCACATCGAGCCAGAAGTATTTCAAACTTTTATGGGCGATCGCGAATTAGCATCTATGGGATTGGGACATCTCATCCAATCGCGCGATCGCTA
>JBHJNX010000022.1:0-7870 GCA_050330335.1 Pleurocapsa sp.
GACTCTATATCTTGATAAATTGTAGCTATTGTTGGATTAGTAACAGATGGTTTAATTTGTGTTCGCATTGTTATCTTCCTATTATTAATGAATTTCTTAAATCTTTCAGTCCACTAATCGTATATTCTTCAAAATGTAAATAGCTTTTAAAAATACCAGCAGATACTTTATAATTTCCAACTTCAGATTTATTGTAAGAAATAGAATTAAAAAAATCAAACCAATCATTTTTAAAATCTTTGACTTTAAATGATATCGGAAGTTTATCAGGTCTGATTCATCCTATTGCAATATATTCTAAAAAACTATGATATAAATTAATTTCTCTAATAGTCACACTTTTTCTTGCCTGTCTTAATTCCATTTGATAGTAACGAATTGACTTTAAAATTTCTTCGTATAAGCAATTTGAAACTATTGCAACGTCGATATCTGAGTCGTAATCAAATTCTTTATTTTTATATGGACTAAATCCCAGTTTAGCTGAACCTGTAATAAATATTTCATTAAAAGCTATGTTAAATTTGTTTGCTATTCTTTTTCTAAACTCGTAATATTCGTCTTCACGATTAATAAAAATATAAGGCGTACCATGTAAGACATATTTACGACAATAATCGATAAGTTCTTCATCATTTTTTAGATCTCGTAGTGATTTTAAAAAACTTTGTAAATTCATATTTTTTCTAAAACCAGTTCAGTTCATGGTTAATATACTTTGAATTAGTATTTTTAAACAAAAATAAAGGTGGGGCATCACCCCACCCTACTAATTACTCTTATTTCTCTTATTTACTCAACATTTCGATTGAGAGTCGTTTAAAGGTTAAACGTTCGTCTTCTACATCCACAAAGATGGTGTCTCCTGGTTGGTATTCTCCTCTGAGAATCGATTTGGCGATCGCCGTTTCTAAATATCTCTGGATGGCACGTTTTAGAGGTCTTGCACCGTATACAGGGTCGTAACCCAATTCGGCGAGGTAATCTAAAGCAGCATCGGACATTTTCAGCGATAGTTTTTGTTCGTCGAGGCGTTTTTCTAAACTTTGAACTTGTAGTTGAACGATATGACGCAACTGAGATTTAATCAAGGCGTGGAAGATAATCACTTCGTCAATGCGGTTGAGGAATTCGGGACGGAAACTATCCCGCATGGCTGCCATAACTCGCGATCGCATTTCTTCATATTTGCTGTCATCCCCCGATACGTCGAGGATATATTGCGAACCAATATTACTGGTCATGATAATAATGGTGTTGGCAAAATTTACCGTGCGTCCTTGAGAATCGGTCAAGCGTCCGTCATCAAGAATTTGCAGCATGATGTTAAACACATCGGCGTGTGCTTTTTCGATTTCGTCAAAGAGAATCACGGAATAGGGACGGCGGCGAATAGCTTCGGTGAGTTGTCCTCCTTCTTCATAACCGACATATCCTGGAGGCGCGCCAACTAAACGGGAGACGGCGTGTTTTTCCATGTATTCCGACATATCGATCCGTACCATTGCTTCCTCGGTATCGAATAAAGATTGTGCTAACGCTTTAGCTAATTCAGTTTTACCTATCCCAGTGGGGCCTAAAAAAATAAAGCTAGCAGTAGGACGATGGGGGTCTGCCAGTCCGGCACGAGAACGTTGAATGGCATCGGCAACAGCGGTTACAGCTTCTTCCTGTCCGATTACTCGTTGGTGTAATTCTTCTTCTAAGTGAAGTAGTTTGGCTTTTTCCGATTCCACTAATTTATTTAAGGGAATACCAGTCCATTTAGAGATAATTTCGGCAATATCAGATTCCACTACTTCTTCTCGCAAGAGATTGTGACCAGTAGTTTGTTTTTCCTCTAATTTACTTTCGATATCTCTTACTTTACGTTGCAAGTCGGTCAGTTTACCATAACGCAATTCAGCAGCGCGGTTGAGGTCGTAATCTCTTTCTGCTTGTTGAATTTCCAGATTGACCTTATCGATTTCCTCTTTAATGGTACGGATTTTATCGATAACTTCTTTTTCCGATTGCCATTGTGCGGTAAGCTCGGATTGTCCTTCTTTGAGATTAGCCAGTTCTTTTTCTAACTTTTCTAACCTTTCTCTAGAAATGGGGTCGTCTTCTTTTTGTAAAGACAATTTCTCCATTTCCAACTGAAGCACTTTGCGATCAATTTCGTCCAATTCTTCAGGTTTAGAAGTAATCTCCATCTTGAGTTTAGCGGCCGATTCATCCACTAAGTCAATTGCCTTATCTGGTAAAAAGCGATCGCTGATATAGCGGTTGGAGAGAGTTGCAGCAGCTACTAAAGCAGTGTCGGAAATTTTTACCCCGTGGTGAACTTCGTAACGTTCTTTCAGTCCCCGCAAGATAGAGATAGTATCGATAACATTGGGTTCATCTACCAATACCGATTGGAAACGTCTTTCTAAGGCTGCATCCTTTTCAATATACTTACGATACTCATCTAAAGTAGTCGCACCGATACAGCGCAATTCACCTCTAGCTAACATAGGTTTAAGTAAATTACCCGCATCCATCGAACCCTGAGTCGCACCCGCACCCACCACAGTATGAATCTCATCAATGAACATGATAATGTTACCTTGAGACTCGGTAACTTCTTTCAATACCGCTTTAAGTCTTTCTTCAAACTCCCCACGATATTTCGCACCGGCAATTAACGCACCCATATCTAAAGCGACTAATTTGCGATCGCGTAAAGATTCCGGTACGTCGCGGTTGACAATTCTCTGTGCCAATCCTTCAACAATAGCAGTCTTACCTACCCCAGGTTCACCAATAAGCACGGGATTATTTTTAGTCCGACGGGATAAAATCTGAATGGTACGGCGAATTTCTTCATCCCGACCGATTACGGGGTCGAGTTTACCTTCTTTAGCTAGTTGGGTTAACTCCCTACCATATTTTTCTAAGGCTTGATATTTACCCTCTGGGTTTTGATCGGTTACTTTTTGACTACCTCGCACTTCTTTAATTATGTCCTTAAGTTTACTTTCAGTTAAACCAAATTCTTTGAATAATTCTCTTCCCAGGCGATCGTCTTTAGCGTAACCTAAAATGAGATGTTCGATGGAAATATATTCATCACCAAAATCCTGACGATATTTATCAGCGCGGTCTAATAATGTATCTAAACTGCGTCCTAAATAAATCGATTCTCCCAAATTATTCACTTTGGGTTTAGCATCGATAAAAGCAGTCACTTTATCTCGTACTCGTTGGACACTGATATCGGCTTTATTAAAAATACTACTAGCCAATCCTTCTTCTTCAATTAAGGATTTTAGTAAATGTTCGCTTTCTATTTGCTGATGTTTATTTTGTTTGGCAATATCAGGAGTCCGAACAATAGCCTGCCAGGCTTTTTCGGTAAATTGTTGGGGATTAGTTGGTTGCATCTTAGTTTCGCGATTGATAAAAGAACAAAAATTGTGCAGTGATAATTTGTTGTAATTCTGGAAAATAAACTAAATCTAGAAAAACTCTAGACCTATATAACTCAAATAAATATTGCTTGAGACTAATAACAAGTTTGATAAAGAGACAAATTTAACCTCGACTTAATGTCATTGTATCGAGATTGACATTCAGGGTTAAGTAGGAAACCCCACCCTGGTAATTCTGGTTTTCCCGCTTTATATGTATTAGAGAAGTGCGACCTTATTTTGAGCTTTAAATAAATTATTAAGTATTGATATGTATTATAGTTGCACGAAGTATTGTGACTTGTTTAACGATAAACTAATACTTAATATTGGGTAAGCTGTACAATAAATACATAAAAAAAATACATTAAAAATAATGTTTTAAAAGTGGTTATGTTAATCCAGTTTCAGTTTCATGCGGAAAAAGCCGTTGAAGCAGCAGCTATTCTTTTGAAGTTGCATGATAAGCCTATGAAATACTTAGGCTTGCTTAAAATGCTTTATATAGCTGATCGTCTTGCATTACAGCGTATGGAGCAACCGATTACTGGAGATCATTACGTTTCGATGGATTATGGTCCTGTCCTGAGTGGTGTTTACGATTTAATTAAAGGAAAAGAGATTGATGATGCTTTACCTCTTTGGTCTAAGTTTATTTCTCGCTGCAATAACAATTTTGTTTCTTTAATAGCTGACCCAGGAAATGAGGAGCTTTGTGAAGAAGAAGAGGAAATTATTCATGAGGTTTATGAGACTTTCGGAGATCTCGATCCGTTTGATGTTGCTAAGTGGACTCATGATCTTCGAGAATGGCAAGATCCGCATGGGTCTGCTATTCCTATTTCCGTAGAAGATATTCTTAAAAATGTTGGCAAAAGTAATGAAGAAATACAAGAAATTCAGCAGGAAGCAATTCGAGAAGCATACTTAGATAAAACTCTTCATGATCACCATCAATTTGGTCGAAGAAACTGGAAAACATTAGCCAGATAAGTCAAAATAGAATTACAAGCTAATGCTAACTTCCAGCCTGAATCAACCCTTTTCTAAAGAGAAGAGTGGCTCAACTTTTTCAATAACACCGCCTCACTATTACTCAAACTCAAAGAAGTTAAATCCTCTATTTGCAAATCCGCCGCCAAACCAGGAGTAGCGATCGCCCTACGGGGGGGGTAAATATACTTAATTTGTTGCGAAATAAAGTCATAATCTTTGAAATATTCCCTAAATAATTTAAATGATGGAATATTCGGATATAGTTCCCCAAATATCAGTAAAAATAACCTTGAAGTTTTTACCCAGTGTTCTAGATGACTTTTAGAAAATCTTGTTTGATAACAGAGGGACTTTCAATGATTCCTCGATTGACGTATTCCACTAAGGAGTTTGATTCGATCTTAGTTAGTAACTGGCTAGATTCAACAACAGTATAGCTACCTGCTTCTAAAAAATAAAAAGTAATTCGATTATCTTTCCAAATCCATAGCTCTTTAATACCAATGATTTGATAGCTAGATTTCAAGGTTTCAAGATCGCCACTACTAAAAATAACTTCAACTACTAAATCTGGTAGATCTTTGTCACAGTCAAAAGCATAAGCAAGATCGGGTTCTCTTCCTGCTTGTCCCCAAACATTTAATCTTGTCTGTCCGAAAGGAAAATCAGGCAGATTGTATTTTTCGCAATAGGCAATAATTAATCGAGCGATCGCCGCAGCAATTCGTTCGTGATTTCTACCTGGGGACACAATAGTAATTTCTCCCTTGAGATAAGAAACTCGATAACCTGGATATTCGGAAGATTCAAACTGTTGATAATCAGACCAACTTGCACCAGTAATAGTTAATATTTGGTCTTGTCGAGCAAATTTATCGCGATTTAAAGGTAAATTTTCACCAATCAGCATAAGTTTCTCATGTTGTTAAATTTTCTTCAATAACACCGCCTCACTATTACTCAAAGTCAAAGAAGTTAAATCCTCCAGTTGAATGTTTGCAGCTAAACGGGGAGTGGCGATCGCAATTTGCCAGGCTTGAAGGTCAATCTTCAGTAAGTCTTTCACATCAAGGGTAATCGATTCTCCTTCAAAATTAGCGACCATGGCGATCGCTTCTGGAGGATTTTCGGGATTGTGACGCAACCCGTAGACAATAGTTCTCCCCCCCTCGCTAAGTTTGTCAAAAGTATCGCTTTCTAACATATTTTCGGACAACCAGGGATGTTGGTGGCGAAACTGTCTTAAAGACAAATTAAATTGAGTTTGTGCAGGGTCTAGTCTTCCATGATAGAGGGAAACATTGCAAACTTGATAGCAATCTTCCATAAACATCAAGGCAAAACTTTTGAGTCGGTCTTCATCGAGTTTTTTCAAGAACCGCATCATACCCCCCCGTCTTAATTCGTTTAACGGAGGTAAGGTTGCGATACAATGAGTGTCCGTACAAGAACGCAGGACTTCTACCACTTCAGCCAAATTATAACTCTGCTGAACCATGGCATGACTCAAAGCCTGACCGAATTCTTGCAGTTGTTTTAATTGTTTGAATCCCAAAGTTTTAATCCGGGGAAAACAGGAAGCTTGTTTATAAATTTTCGGAGTAATCTGCCAATCTAAAAAGCCCACTTCTTCCGATACCACCTTGACTCCATATTGTTCGTCCGTATTGCGGAAAAACATCCAAGGAGCGTGCATGGTGGCGTTAATAAAGTCCATTGGTAAACCAGGACTCAAACCATATACCCATAAAGTAACGGCGGGATTGTCATAGGCGTGGCGCAATACATCGGGAAAGTCTTCTCCCAGATGCCAATTAATGTTTTGTTCTAAATTAATTTGGTTGCCCCGACGGACAGTATCGTGATTGGCGCAGCCAGTAATCCAGCGATCGCCGATAGTCATGACTTCTAACACCCGCGACCATTTTTTTTGCCAAAAACCTTGAAGACCGGGGGTGTTGTGAGCAAAAATCAGAGGACCCCATTGATAGGATTCCGGTTTTAATTCGATTAGCTCTCGATAACGAGATTTTTCTTCCCAACCTTCTTCGGGCCAGGGACGACCATCTTCAAAAATAGTAAATAATAGACGTTGATTACCGTTAACTTCTTGAACAATGTTGCTCATTTCCAACAAATAAGCATCATCTTGTTCTACCCGACCCGATAGGGGGTTAAAAAAGCGGAAATCCTGACCGCCATCGATTCTGATGCCATCAGCCCCGGTATTAATCTTACGTCGCTGCATTTCTAATAAAATTGCCCGCACCATGGGTAACTGGTGATTCAAGTCCTGACCGTACATATTTGGTCCTTTGAGAAACTCGCGAGAAAGTAATAATTCACTTTGGTTATCGGCGTGTCCGTAAACCAAATCGTAAATCAGTTGAATGGGATGACTGGGAAAGTTATGGAGAGTAGCAATAAAGTCTACTACCTCATCAGGCCGCAAGCTACCTAATAAGGCGGGATTGGTAGTACTAGAACCTAAAATCGGAACATCATAACCCCAATCTTGGGTATTGGGTTTATACAGTTCGACTTCTATGATGTCATTTTCTTCTCCCATAAAAGCAAAAAATTCACTTTCAGGACTGTATTCATCGCGAAATTCAATAGTCGGTTCTGTCGGTAACAGTTGAATTGCATCGTAACCGACATAATTTTGTTCCACAGGGGTTAAAGGGCGATCGCCTTGGATCTTATCAGCAATTTCTTGATAAATGCGAGTCAGACCTTCAATTGTACCTTCAGGGGAAGCCGTCCCGATGTGAATCTGTAAGATATTGCGGGGATTGCCGACGCGGGGAATTTTAATTTGAGGATCGTCAGAGATAGCAGTACGATCAAAATAATCTAAATCCGACCTGCTGGCTTGTAGACTATCCATATCGTAGAGTTCGGCAGGAGCAAAAATACCATAGGGAAGGGAATAGGGAACTAGATCCCGGATAGTGCGTAGCTTTTCGGCACGGTCTACATAACGCAACCAATAAAATGAACCTGCTTGTTGGCGAGTTCCAGGTTGCATACCACTGACTACACCCCAAATAAATTCTCCCTGTTGTTCGAGATGCAGGCGATCGCATTTGAATTTAACAGTTTGTTCTTTTGCCCGCCAGTCAATGGGTTCAATGGGGGTAAAAACTTCTAAATAAATTTCTCGTTCGTGTAGAACATCTCTGATTAATCCCGGTACCCAAAAACCAATTTCGGTTAATCCATCAAAGCGATAGTGCGCCCCCAGTTTACGGGCTAAGGCTTTAGTTTGTTCTAAATAAGTATTGGTGGAGCTTTCTAAACTTGTTGCCCAAGCTAATAATTTTCCTGTTGCGTCTGGGACTAATTTAATTGATGTATCTACTTCAACTTTCACGCAGTCTTCCCTATATTTTAAACTATGTTCTGGCTTCCTTTGGACTATTTTGATCGATATGTCA
>JBHJNX010000023.1:0-61929 GCA_050330335.1 Pleurocapsa sp.
ACTTCAGCCAAACCTATGGCATAAAACCTCTATATATTCCCAATGGACCAGGAAAATATGCCGATTCAAATCCCAATTTTTCGTATGTGAAATCTCTTGGTCTAGAGCCAGGTAAATACTACTCCGGAATTATCCCCAAATATGTGAGTTGTTTGTAAAAATTAGAATTTGGGAATTATATTGGCACAGTAACAAACAATTTGTGAGGGGTAATACAGTGGCATTTAGTTGGTTAAAATCGGCATTTTCTTTGTCTGTGAGCGCAGTGTTATGGGAATCATCAATGATTTCTTTTGCAGCCGCTGCACCACCTGGAATTGACAAGACAGAAGAATGCGAACTATTAGTTGTTGGTGGTGGGTTAGCAGGAGTAGCTGCCAGTTATGAAGCCTTGTTAACAGGAAAAACTGTCTGTATGACGGAGATTACCGACTGGGTAGGGGGACAGATTTCATCTCAAGGAACTTCGGCTTTAGATGAGAGAACTACCCAAAGAGCGCGTTTATTCTTTCCTCACGGTTATTTAGAATTTAGAGACCGTATTGAAAAATATTATGATGAATTGAATCCTGGTGATTGTTGGGTGAGTGAATCTTGTTTTTTACCTAAAGATGCCACAAAAATCATGATGCAGCAACTAGAAGCGGCTGCCAAGAAAGGCAAAGGGACTCTCAAATGGTATCCCAATACCGTAATTAAAGATTTAGATATCGAAACTACTGGCGGCGGTACAGGGGAACAAATTACTAGCGCGATCGCCATTCAACATACTCCAGCCAAAGATGCGCCTCCCTTAAATACTCTACCCCTATCTCGCACCATTGAAGACGCATATACTTACGAAGACTCAGATTTATTTAATAAAACTGTCGTTCGCTTCGTTCCTCCTCAAACATCAAGCGATCGCCCTGCGGACTGGTACGTAATTGAAGCTACTGAAACGGGAGAAATTGTCGGTTTAGCAGATATTCCCTATCGTCTGGGAATCGATCCTCTGTCTCCTTTTGAACCTTCTTCTTCTAGTGCTACAGCAGATCCTTATTGCACTCAAGGCTTTACCTATACCTTTGCTATGGAAGCCACCGCCGAACCCCAAGAACATCGGATGCCTACATTTTATCCAGACCATCAGGGTTATTACAGTTATGAATTAGAGAGATTGGCAAATTTTGATCTGGTTTTTACCTATCGTCGTATTTGGAGTCCTGAAACAGGAGAAACAGAAAAGTTTCGCGGTGTTACTTTTACCAAAGCAACCCCCGGAGATATTTCCATGCAAAATTGGACTTGGGGTAATGATTATCGTCCCGGTACGGCAAAAGATAATTTAGTTTATACTCGCCAACAACTAATGGAACGAGGAGAACTTGCTCCTGGCGGCTGGATGGGAGGTTTACGGACTGATACTCTGAGAAATGGTGAAAATCACGCTCTGGGTTATTTTTACTGGCTGGTAGAAGGAACTACTGATTCTCAGTTAGGAGATGGAGTCAAACAACCCAATCCGAATAACCGCTTGCTGATGGGATTAGATTCTCCTATGGGTACGGTACATGGTTTATCCAAATATCCCTATATTCGTGAAGGTAGAAGAATTATCGGTCGGGTGTATCCTGGCTATTCTCAAGGTTTTACTATTACTGAAATTGATATTTCTCGCGCCGACTATCGCGACGAACATTATATTAACCATCTGTCACCCACTACCTATCGTCAATTATGGACGGCGATCGACGGGTTTGAAGCAGTAGCTAATAAAAATATGGATATTGAGAAGATTCAAAGAAGAACCAGATCTACTATCTATCCCGATTCTGTAGGTATTGGTCACTATGCGATCGATTTTCATCCCTGTATGACGGAAAGTCCGGCCGAAAAACCAGGCAATACAGAAAGAGAAGGAGAAAGACAGGGTCAAGGTCAGGCTTATCCCTTCCAAATTCCTTTAAGAGCCATGATTCCTCAAAAAATCGATAATTTATTAGTTACAGGTAAAAGTATCGCTACCAGTCATATTGCTGCCGCCGCCTACCGGGTTCATTCATTTGAATGGTCTTCTGGCGCAGCCGCAGGTATTACAGCGATGTTTGCTATGGATAAAGGATTGTTACCCTATCAATTAGTAGACGAATCTTTTATTAAAGAAAAAGAGTTAAGTGTTTTAAAAAATATGTTGAATAAGAGTGGCAATCCTACAGCTTTCCCCGAAACCTCTATCTTTAATCAGTCTTGGGATGATTGGCAATAATCAATAGGGGCGATTCGCGCGCTCGCCCCTACTAGAATTGTAAGCAATTGTTTGCTATAAACAGACAGAACGCAACGCAACCAATAAATAATATGCAACCGATTGATTGGCTGATTGTTCTGGTCTATTTTATCTTGACTATGGGATTGGGATTATATCTATCCCGCAAAGCTGCTAAAAGTTTGGAAGATTTTTTTGTTTCCGGGCGATCGCTTTCTTGGTGGTTGGCGGGAACAAGTATGGCAGCGACCACTTTTTCCATCGATACTCCTCTTTATATTTGCGGTGTAGTAGCCAGTCGGGGAATTGCAGGTAACTGGGAATGGTGGAGTTTTGGCATATCTCATGTAATTTTGATCTACATTTTTTCTCGGATGTGGCGCAGATCCCATATTGTTACCGATGCCGAACTGATTGAAATGCGCTATGGAGGTAAAACAGCCGCAATTTTAAGGGGTACAAAAGCGTTTTTATTTGCTGTGCCGATTAACTGTATCGGTATTGGCTATGCCATGTTGGCTATGGTTAAAGTGGTAGATGCTTTGGAATTGTGGCAGAGTTTGGGGTTTAATCCGGGGGAAAATCTCAAAATTTGGAGTGTTGTTGGTGTCAGCATCCTAGTTTTAGTTTATTCTGGGTTTTCTGGACTTTGGGGTGTTGTAGCGACGGATTTCTTGCAATTTTTCTTGGCTTTGTTAGGGGCGATCGCCGTAGCTATAGTTGCAGTTAATAGTGTCGGCGGTATCCACCAATTAATTCCTCAAGTCCAACAAGCCAGCGACATCGATATTCT
Organism: Pleurocapsa sp.; assembly: GCA_050330335.1. Lineage (GTDB taxonomy): Bacteria > Cyanobacteriota > Cyanobacteriia > Cyanobacteriales > Xenococcaceae > Waterburya. Next base: position 3,042 of record JBHJNX010000023.1, read on the forward strand.
GTCTTTTTTTCCCCTACAATTGGGTAATAGTGGTTTTAGCTGGAGTGATACGGCGGGGATTACTTCTACTACCTTTGCTGCCTATCTCTTTATTCAGTGGTGGTCGTTTCGTCGTAGCGATGGAGGAGGAGAATTCATTCAACGGTTGGTAGCCGCCAAAGATGAAGCTGAAGCGGAAAAATCTTCCTGGTTATTTAATATCATGCACTACATCGTCCGCACCTGGCCCTGGATTTTAGTGGCATTAGTGGCGATTGTTATTTACCCGGATTTGGAAGATAAAGAACTAGCTTATCCCAAGTTGATGCTGGATTTTTTGCCACCAGTGATGTTGGGGTTGGTAGTCACATCCTTGATTGCAGCTTTTATGAGTACGGTTTCTACTTCTATTAATTGGGGTGCATCTTATTTAACTAACGATATTTATCGGCGTTTTCTCAAACCCGATGCGACTCAACCAGAATTAGTTTTAGTAGGTCGAATTACCTCCATTATCGTAACTATATTTGGGGCGATCGCCGCTTTTTATTCTACTGATGTTGCCACGGTATTCCGTTTGGTGATTGCTATTGGTACAGGACCCGGTTTAGTTTTAATTTTGCGTTGGTTTTGGTGGCGGATTAACGCTCCAGCCGAACTAGCTGCAATGCTTGGGGGATTTATCATCGGCTTGACCAGCAGTATTTACCCTGCATTTAATAGTTTATTTCCCGATTTTGGCGATCAATTATTCTTTATTTCAGTAATTACGGCTGCGATTTGGATTACAGTGATGTACCTCACTCCTCCAGAGTCAGAGGAAATTTTAGACGAATTTTATCGCCGAGTCAGACCAGGGGGTTGGGGTTGGCAACCACAACAACAGCGCACGGGGGTATCTCCTGCTCAAGATTTGGGTCAAGACCTACTCAAAGTTTGTGCCGCTACTTTGCTGTTATTTGGTTCGATGTTTGCTATTGGCGGTTTTTTACTCTTAAAATCTCTAACAGGTTGGATATCTTTAATTATTGCGGCAGTAGGCGGTTTTTGGCTGCGTCAATTAAATAAACGGCCCATCTTACCCATGACTACTCGACCCGGTTTGGATTGAGAATTAATTCAATGAGAGCGATCGCTCTAATAGTCAAGGCTTTGGCGTTGATTTTAGAGCAAGTTATTACAAATTATTAACTCCGAGGCGCGAAAATTTTAAAATTAGGGGTTGACTTATTGATTGCGCTCATTTTAAAATTATATTCATAATGGGAGTAGTTGCGCTTATCGACGAGGGTCAAGCCTCCCATTATGAAGCTTCGTTTTTAATTAAACCACAAAAGCGATCGCCTGTCAAAAAAAATTAAGTTTTTCAGCGATCGCTTTTAAAAAAATTGAAATTTTCGTAGCGACACTCACATCATACCGTAATTATCGATTCAATTGCAGTAAAATATCCTGTAACTGCTGCTGATAGCGTCCGTATTCTGCCCAGTCACCCTGTTGCAATGCTTGCTGGGCTTGTTGATAGGTTTCTAATGCCTCTCGCCTTAGGTTAGAATCTGGAGAGTCAGTTAGGTTTACCTGTGGTAGTGCTGGAGATTGGTCACCCAACACGGCTGCTAGAGATTCTTCTAAAGATGGAGTCATGGCAATTTGTTTGTCGTATGCCACGATTACTCTGGTTAATTCTGGTAGTTCTCCCTGTTCGGCACGCAAGTATACTGGTTCGACGTAAAGTATCGAACCGTTGATGGGAATGACTAAAATATCTCCTCGAATGATTCGCGAACCTCGTTGACTCCAAAGAGTAAGCTGTTGGGAGATCTCAGGGTCTTGATCGATTCTAGCTTCGATTTGAAATGGGCCGTAAACTAATTCTTGTTTGGGAAACTCATATAATCTCAACTTACCGTAATTATCGCCATCAGATCGCGCTGCCATCCAAGCAATCATGTTGTCTTTGTTGACGGGGGTAAAGGGTAAAATCAGGGCAAATTCTTGGGCTTCTTCCCCTGGTAAACGCAAGATTAGATAATAAGGTTCGACTGGCTGTTGTTGTTCTTCATAAAGTTCCGTAGCAAAACGCCAGGTATCTTCGCGGTTATAGAATACCTGTGGATTGCTCATATGATAGGTTAGATACATTTTTGCCTGAATTTCAAATAAATCCTGGGGATAGCGAAAATGTGCCTTGACTTCTGGGGGAATGCTGGCGGTATCTTTAAATAGACTGGGAAAAATTTTACGGTAAGTAGCTAAAATCGGTTCGTTTTCATCAATTACATAAAACTGCATCGTACCATCTTTGGCATCGACCACTACTTTTACGGGGTTGCGAATGTAGTTAGTATTTTTATCAGTAATTAATTTTGTAGGATTATCGCGGGCGACAGGTTCGGAATAAGGAAAGCGATCGCTGGTAGTATAAGCATCAATAATCCATTGCAGTCTACCATTAATTAAAGAGATATAGGGGTCGCGATCAAATTGTAAAAAGGGTGCAACGTGACTGACTCGTTCTTTAACCTGTCGATAGTAGTGAATGCGGGATTTAGGAGTAAAGTAATTAGAAATCAGGATTTTAAAACTGCCTTGTTGATAAGCATAAGCCAATCTCTGCCACCAGCCAGTCAGGGGTACACCACCTTGGCCATCATAGTAAGTAAAAGCATTTTCGTCCCCGCGAGGATAGTCAAACTCTGGGGTATTCATTCCCGTAAAGATATAGCTGTCAGTTTTTTCCCCATAATAGATAGCGGTTTCCCTTACTGCTAAATCTACTTGAGACACAGGAGGAATATTTTTAATCCAAAACAGAGGTAAACCATCGGAGGTAACTCGATTAACGGGATTCATTACCAAGCCGTAGCCGTGAGTATATTTGAGACGTTGATTGACCCAAGTACGTGCGTTAGAGGGAACTCGTGCGTAATCAAACTCTCTGGGGGAAAGCATTACTTGACGGTAATTATTATGAATTTTGTAGCGATCAACATCTATATCTTGAAATGTATAGTAAAAACGAATTTCTTGTAACTGACGGTAAGTACTCAATAGAGGTCGATAATCCCAGAGGCGAATATTATCGATGGTTGCCCGTTCGTCTTGTAGCAAATTGGGGTTAGGAGTACTATCTAGTTGGTAGTCGGTACTTTCAATCGCTTTTAAATTATATGCCTGTTGAGTATATTCAATATTATGTTTGATGTAGGGTAATTCTTTAGTTAGTTCATTAGGTTCGACGATTAGTTGTTGTTGCAATTCCGGCAGAAACCCGTTAACCAAAATTAAGACTACTGCATAGATACCGATACCGTATAGGGGCAGTAAAACCTTACTCGACCACATGGCCACGATCAAAAACATACCCAACAAAATCGAACCGACAATCATCAACCAATAGGCAAATAATCGGGCATGAGTATCGGTATAACCCGCCCCCCAAACTACACCAGCAGAGGAATAGAGTAAATCGTAGCGTTCTAACCAAAAATCTAAGGCAATATCTAAAGCGATCGCTGCTAATAATAGACTCAGATGTATTTTAATCTTTTTAGTTAATAATTTCTGCCAATCGCGATCAATAATCAGGCTTTTCCACCGCCAATTGAAATGAATTACCCCCTTAAATAAATAAACCAATACCGAAATAACTAACCCTGCGATTAAGAGAGTCAAACACCAATTTTTTAACTGGTCATAAAGGGGAAGACGGAATAGATAAAAACCTAAATCCCTCTGGTAAATCGGCTCCCTACTGTTTAACTCTGTAGCATTCAAAAACTTTAAAATCGTTTCCCAGGAACCAACACAAGCATTTGCTGTCCCCCAAGAAAATAAAAAGATAATAACTAAAGCCGTATAGCGAGCAATTTTATTAGTATAGGGTTCTAACTCACTAGCTTCTAAAAAACGAAACGAGCGATCGCCTGTTAACTGTAAAGCCAACCAATAATTGAACCAAAGAAACAGAGCAAAAATCAAAAAAGTCCCGATCCAGATGCCAACCTGCCAACTAATGCGCTGCCAGAACACATCAGCAAACCCCACTGCATCAAACCACCAAGACTCCGTCAATAAATGAACCGCAGTAGAAAGCAAAGTCAAAGTAGCGATCGCGCTAAAGATAATCGCGACAATTATTTTTTGCTGAAGTTTCATAGTAATCAGTAACCGCTCAACATCCTTTTTCCCCTGCCTTACTCCTTGTTCAAATTAATTTAAACTTAGCTGATCCTTGTATATTTCTCAACTCAAGCCATATTTTGGGGACAATAGCCCAATCTTTCCACAATTGCTCGACGAAAAACTTCAATCTCTTCTTTTTCCGGTTTACCGTGAGCTACTATAACCACTTGATAGCGATTCATTACTTCAGTAGCAGATGCTCCTGCTTCCAATTTTTGCAGTGCCATTCTAACTCTGCTTGAAGGATTATCGGGAATGCCAATTTCATTCAAAAAAGCCCGAAAATCTTGAGCTAATGACAGAGGAATCGAGTGTTTTAACTTAATTTGAACTAACCAGCGATCAATTAAATTGATAACTGCCACCGAATCTAAAGGAATTTTTGACTGTTGACGTAGGTATTCAATCGTCCTCAAAGTTAGACTGGCATTGGCAAACGAGTAGATATATCCTGTATCAATGTTCATGTTCGTTTTATTAAACTGTTTCTAACCAATCAAATACGCGATCTAACTGTTCTCTGGTAAGTATTCCATACTGCCATAGCACGATGGGCAAGATATTCGGCTCTGAAATTGCAGACTTTTGAGCCAAGGCGATCGCTTTCTCGGAAATCCCTAACTCCAATCGCATAAAATTGATTAGTTGGTCTAACATTTTTCAGATATCCTTAAGACTTTCTCGAACTATCTCCAGACTGATGCCTTTAGAATTTAAACTACAAATCTGAGGAAAATGTGAAGAAGTGAGAAACCAGAAACTAGAAACTATAATTATTTATAATTGTTGAGTTATTGCCCGGTTTTGACAGGTGACATCAGCCCTGACAATTAAGATCTTTATTGGCACGATTACTAAATATGCAGCAGTCAAGGCGATCGCTTTATTTATCTAATGTAGAATCTGTTTTAGAAATTAATCCTCCACTATTTGCTCCTCAAACTACACTGTTAGATGCGATCGCGACTTTGAATAACTATCGGCAAAATGCTCGCTCTTGTAATTATGCTTTAATAGTTACCGAATTGAAAGTATTGGGAATTTTTACTCAGGAAAATTTAATTGAAGCTGTAGCCAACCGCATCGATTTATCAGCTACCACTATCGAACAGGTAATGACTAAGCCGGTTTTGACTTTAAAGCGATCGCAATGTGAGCATCTGGCTTTTGTCTGGTTGTGGTTGCGTCAGCATAACTTAAAGTATGTACCAATTGTAGATGAAACAGAGCGACTACTTGGAACAATTACTCAAGAAAGTTTATTAGAGTTATTGGAACCAAATATTATTTCTGAGGAAGCAGAATTAGAACGGTTTTTTACCATGACTCCTACCATGCTCTGTGTGGCGGGTTTAGATGGTTATTTTAAGCGCATTAATCCTGCTTTCAGTCAGATTTTGGGATTTTCTGAAGCTGAATTACTAGCCGAACCATTTATTAATTTTGTCCATCCAGAAGATCGTGCTGCAACCATAGCAGAAGTAACTAGTTTGCAAACAGGTAGGGTAACTGCTTCTTTTGAAAATCGCTATCGTACTGGCGATGGTTCTTATCGTTGGTTGTTGTGGACGGCTACTCCCTATTTAGAAGAACAGGCGATCTATGCCGTTGCTAGGGATATCGGCGATCGCGTTGCCGCAGAATTATTACTGCAACAAGAAAAAGATTTTACGGCGGCAATTTTAAATACCGTGGGTGCTGCGATCGCAGTTTTAGACCGAGAGGCAAGAATTATTCAGTTCAATCGTACTTGTGAAGAAATTTCTGGTTACACTTTTGCCGAAGTGGTTAACAGAACAATTTGGGATTTGTTCATTTTGCCAGAAGAAATAGAGGCAGTTCAAGAAGTCTTTCAGCGATTATTACAGGGAAAAGCAGCCAATCATTATGAAAATTACTGGCTAGCTAAAGATGGTAGCCGATATCTAATTTCTTGGTCGAATACGGCCTTATTTGATGACCAGGGACAAGTAGAATTTGTTGTAGCTACGGGTATTGATGTCACCGAACAGCGTCAGATCTCCAACAAGCTAGAGCATCAGTATCAACAAACCCAATTATTAGCCGAAACAACTCGCAAAATTCAAATGTCCATTAAGTTGGATACTATACTGCAAACTGCCGTTAACGAAGTACAGCATTTACTAATCTGCGATCGCGCCATGGTAGTCAAACTACAACCGAATGGTACGGCTAAACCCATTGCCGAAGCGGTACTGTCAGATTTGCCGTCAATGTTGGATTATGAATTAACAGACCCTTTACTGACAGATTTATATCTCGAAGAATACCGTCAGGGGAAAATTTTAGCGATCGCCGATATTACCCGTGAAACAATTCCATCGGAAGTACAAACACTACTGGAACAGTTTGCTATTCAAGCCAAACTAGTAGTTCCTATTCTCAGTCAAAACAATCTCAAGGGTTTATTAGTAGCTCATCAATGTAGCAATCCTCGTACCTGGCAAAAAAATGAAATTGAACTACTAGAGCAATTAGCAGACCGCTTAGGAGTAGCATTATCTCAAGCACAGTTGCTCAACAACTTAGAAGAATTAGTTAAAGAACGAACTGCCGAATTAACCGCCAGCAATCAACAACTACAGTTAGAAATTGTCGAACGGCAATTAACTGAAGTTGCTTTGAGAGAAAATGAACAAAAATTAGCAGGCATTTTAGATAATGCCGATGAAGCCATTATTTCCATGGACGAACACCAACATATTCAAATGTTCAATCAAGGTGCAGAAAAGATTTTTGGCTACCAAGCTTATCAAGTAATCGGCAAACATATAGATATTTTGATTGCTCCCAAGTTTCGCGAAATACATCGGAAACATATTAAAAATTTTGCTAAGTCCGATGCAATATCTTGCACTATGGCAGAACGAAATAGTACTGTAGTTGGCAGGCGTAAAAATGGTGAAGAATTTCCAGCCGAAGCTTCAATTGCCAAACTAAAACTCAGAAATGGCATACTGTTCACAGTCATGCTGAAAGATATTACTGAACGACAACAAGCAGAATTAACCATTCGTCGCAGCGAAGAGCAATTAAGATTGATTACCGATGCTTTACCGATTTTAATTGCCTATGTTGATAAACAACAGCGTTATCGCTACAACAATCGAACTTATGAAAATTGGTTTGAGCGATCGCGCAGCGATTTTTTAGGACTTCATCTCCGGGAAGTGGCAGGAGAAAACAACTACCAAAAAATGCTTCCCTATATTAAAACTGTCTTATCGGGACAGGCTGTTACCTTTGAAACTCAGATTGCTAATAATAATGGTAGCGAACGCTGGATCAGTGCCACTTATATTCCCGATCTAGACAAAAATGGCGAAGTCAAAGGATTCTTTGCCATGGTAGATGATATTACTGAACGTAAAGCGATCGAGCAAATGAAAAGCGAATTTGTTTCCGTTGCCAGTCATGAAATGCGTACTCCCCTGACTTCAATTCATGGAGTTTTAAAACTAATGGCTGCCGGACATTTGGGTGATTTTTCTCCTCGAAGTCAAGAAATGATCGATATTGCTTTAAGAAATACAGATAGATTGATTCGTTTGCTCGATGATGTTCTGGATTTAGAAAGAATGGAATTCGGTCGAGAAACTTTAGTTAAACAATACTGTAGTAATGAAGATTTAATTCAGCAAGCGATCGCTAGTATCAAAGCGATCGCTCAACAACAGGAAATAACTCTGGAAACAGAAATTACACCCCTAGAGCTTTGGATAGATCCTGATCGCATTTTACAAACTCTGATTAATCTTCTGAGCAATGCTATTAAATTTTCTGCTCCTGGTAGTAAAGTTCTAATCAGTTCGGAATTAGGAGATAACGAAGTTATATTTAAAGTCCGAGATTGGGGGAGGGGTATCCCTGGCGATCGCTTAGAATCAATTTTTGAACGCTTTCAGCAAGTAGATGGTTCTGATTCCCGCCAAAAAGGTGGTACTGGTTTAGGTTTAGCCATCTGTCGCCACATTGTCGAAAAACACGGCGGCCAGATTCGAGTAGAAAGTCAATTGGGTTGGGGAAGTACTTTTTACTTTACCTTACCAATAAATAATCCATAATTAGTTCTTATTTTCTAGCTATAATTTAATTTATATCGTTCTTTTTTCTATTTTAGATTAATACTATTTTGTTTTAGTTTTTTAACTGTTGCTAACATTTGTCCGAGAAAAGGTAAGCCAATAAAAGCAGGAATAAAATAACGAGAAGTACACATTAAACCCAATGCTGCTCCTGTAGCTTCATTCAAATAATCTCGATAAAAATAGATGATGGCTGCATCACGAGTACCAATTCCTGCAAAAGTTAGGGGTAATAATCCTGCTAAAATTGACAGGGGTGATAGAGCCAAACTGATCATAAATGGCGCGTAGGCTTTTAAAGCAATTATAAATAACCAGATTTGTAATAAATGTAAAAACCAAATAAATATTGAAGTTAAAATAATAATTAATAACTGTCGCAGATCTTGCCAAAAATAAGTGTGCATTTCCTGCCAAGAAACTTGCATTTTGTGTAACTTAATTTTAATAGTTTTTGGAGCAATATTGCGAGTTAAATTAAAAAATAAATCGGCAAACTGAACTGAGCTTAATAATAATAAACCCAACAGTAAACCCCCGCTTACTCCTAATGTGATCATCCAAAATAAACTATCTTTAGCAGGATATAAAATTAAGCCAAATACACACCACAATAATAAAGAAAGTAAGTCACAAGCTTTTTCAAAAATAGAAATAGATAAAGCTAAAGTACCACTTAAATTATGGCGATCGCACATAAAATAAGCCTTAGCAATATCCCCCATTTTAGAAGGTAAAACCATATTTAAAACGCTTGCACCTAAAATTAAGCGGTTAGCTTCGACAAATCCCAAACTAGTACCTTGAGGCATTAATTGCTGTAATCGCCAAGCGGTAAATAAAGTTATCGGTATTACCATTGCTAAACTAATTGTCATCCAAAAGCGATCGCAATTTTGTAAAACGCGACCTAAATTGAGCAAATCTATTTGCGAGTAAAGATAAGCTAGGATAGCAAGACTAATAACTAAAGAAAAAAATCTTTTGAGATTCATAGCTTTACCGCATTTTTAACTTTTAGAAGACATAGAAAATAATACCAGTATGTCTTTGAGAATCTCATAATATTATGATGGCCATAAAAAATTTATCTATGACTCGAAAATCTAATTTTTTTCAGTTAAAACAACAGTATATTCCATCTATGGCTTATTGTTGATATTTTATGCTTGGATGTTTCGCCATACGATCAAAAAAACTCCTTATGCTCCTTTAGTAATTCCTTTTGGTTTGTTTGCATTTTCTAGCGCGATCGATATTACGCCGATGAGTAGCAAAGGTATTCATGCCATGTTAGAAGACGGCACTAAATTAATTGGATTAATAAATTTAACCATTTATTTTTGGTATATCTGTCAGCAAGAACTTAAAAAACAGATGAAAATTAATAATTAGTAACTAATAAGCTGTGATGCATTTTAAAAATTAACATAAAAAATCCCCACCCCTTAAGGGCAGGGAAAGATTGATTCTTCACTCAAACAATGGTACAAGAATTACGATAAAAACTGCGCAATAAAACTGTAGCAGCAATTAGTTTGATGACTTCTAAACTCCAGTAAGCAAAGTGCATAACTGCCATTGAATTGACGGCTATTTGTTTGCCATCAAATAAGTTCAAAGACAATCCCATGCTACTCATTTGAGGAGTCATAAAATAAGTATAAACTAGCGCAATGATTAGTAAAATACCAGCAGTAAAAACCGATCTTTGACTCATAGTTGCTGTCAGGCGATCGCCATAGCGAAACACCAAGCATCCTGCTAGAACAATAGCAGCACAGAGCAATTCAACATGATTGAAAGTTTCAAAAATTAAATAACTAGCACTAGCAAAACCCGACTCATTCATCATGCCACTGGTTAGCAAACCGGGAATAACTAAAAAATCGAAAACTACACTAGCACTCAGCCAAAATCCTAAAACAAACATCATTACTGTAGACCAGTTTATTTGTCTCGAAGTTCTAGGAGAAAGTGTATTCATAAATTTGCAATTGAAATAATTATAATGACACTTTTAGCTTAACTAATTACCTAAACAATAGACATCACAAAACATTAAGAGTTTTTAACTTGCGTATTGTTGAATTTCTTTAATAGAAAAAATAGCTTTAAATTCCAATCCTTTAGATTGATATAATTCTTTGCCCCCTTGTTCTCGATCTACTAAAGCAATAATTTGTTTTACTTGATAACCTGCATCCTGTAGACGTTCTACTGCGGTTAAAGCAGACCCCCCAGTAGTTACGACATCTTCTAATACTACTACTTTTGCTCCTGGCTCTAATGTCGGCCCTTCGATATAAACTTGTGTTCCATGTCCTTTAGGTTGTTTGCGAATAATCAAAGCAGGAATGGGTTGATTACAGTAAGCAGAAACCACGCTTACCGCAGCAACTATAGGGTCTGCACCTAAAGTTAAACCTGCAACTGCTTCGGTATTTTCTGGTAATAATTGCCATAAAAGACGACCGATTATTAAAGCACCTTCGGCTCTAAGAGTTACTTGTTTGCCATTAATATAATAAGAACTATGCGCTCCAGAAGACAAAACAAAATCACCTTCAACATAAGCATATTTGACTAACAAATCTAAAAGCATTTGGCGCAAAAGATCGCCATTGGCAGTAGCTAATGATTGAGAAGTTATTTTGGTATTCATAGATTGTAAATGAGAACAAAGATCGATAATTATGGACTGTTGTTTCGCTCAATCTTCAGCTAGGATTGAGTGGGCGTAGTTTCCAGGTTTTCTCGAAACGTTGACCGCCCAGTGATTTCACCAGAAGAATTGTAAAGATTATAGTCATGTCTATTAAGTTTACTAAATTAGCTCAAATCTTAGTCATAACTACTATTGCCAGTTTATTTTCGGTAGAAGTAATGGCTCAAACTGAAGACGATTCTAATAGTTCCGAAACTATTTCATTAAGCCAAGCATTCAAAGATGCTTATTTTACTCGCGGTAAAGATGCTTACGAACAGAGTGGTTACTTGGGTCAAATTAATGCTATCTTTGGGTTCACTGGATTTCCTGAACAACATATTTCCCAAGATGGTCAAGCTGTAAATAGTTTGTATCGATATGCCTTGCAAAAGCAAACGGAAGTAGGCTCGCCAATAATGACTAGAGATTTAGCCAATCCTTATGATACGTCATTATTAGAGAACCCTGACTATATCAGTGTCAAATAATTGATATTGAGTTCAAAACCAATAAACTGCCAAAAAAAACGCCGAGCGTTAGTGCTGGGCGTTTCTCGTAAGGATAATTATTCAATCTTCCCCACTGCCAAAATTCCAACTTATCTCTCTTTTATCACTCTCGGAGAATTTAACGAATTTGCGTCGTTTCAGCCAACAAGAAATTAAGGTTTTGACCCACTCTGACAAAAGAGAGTTATAGTGCATTAGCACCCGCAACCACCTCAGATAATTCTTGGGTAATGGCTGCTTGTCTGGCTTTGTTATAGGATAAAGTTAAAGTTCCAATTAATTCAGAAGCGTTTTCGCTGGCATTATTCATGGCAGTCATTCTAGCAGCTAATTCGCTAGCTGCTGACTCTTGGAGCGATCGCAAGATTTGGTTATTTAAATAAAGCGGTAACAGAGAATCTAAGATTTGTACGGGGTCTTGTTCAAAGATTGTATCCTGGGGATATTCAGAGATTGTACTAGTTACTTTTTCTCTTTCTACGCCAAAATCGCCCCCTCTGGTAGTCAAACGGAAGATTTCATCGTCTTTAACTTCCAAGCCTTGAGCCGTAAGGGGTAATAGAGTCTGAACTACTGGTTTAGAAGCAATCAAAGAAACAAACTTGGTATAAATTAACTCTACTCTGTCTACTTCTTCAGATAGAAATAGAGATAATAGTTCTTCGCCAATGTCAGATGCTTCTGCGGCTGTGGGAATTTGTTCTAAGTTGATAAAGGTTTGATCGATGGGAGCTTGACGATTCTTAAAATACTGAGTTGCCTTACGTCCGATAAGCACAAAGGTATATTCAATTCCTTCTGCTTTTAGCTCTTTAGCTCTTTGTTCGGCTCTTCGGATTACGTTGGCGTTATAACCACCACACAAACCGCGATCTCCCGATACCACTAATAGTCCAATTTTTTTGACTTCCCGTTGTTTCAACAAAGGTAAATCTACATCTTCAAACTCTAGCTTGCCCTGGAGATTATAAAGAACTTCTGCTAAATTATCAGCAAAAGGACGAGTAGCATTAACTTGTTCTTGAGCGCGGCGCACCTTAGCGGCAGCCACCAAACGCATTGCTTCTGTAATTTTTTTGGTATTTTTAACCGACCCAATACGGTCGCGAATTGCTTTTAGATTAGCCATATCTATAAAGGATGAAGGATTTTTAAAAGGATGAAGGATGAAGGATGAAGGATGAAGGATGAAGGATTGAGTTTCAATTACTTCCTTTCTCCTGTCTCCTTTTTCCTTGCTCCTTAATATTTACGCTGCCGCCAAGAAGGTTTGTTTGTATTCTGAGATTGCTTCTTTGAGTAGATTTTCGGCTTCGTCAGTTAGTTTTTTCTCCGAAGTGATAATTTCAGTATATTTAGGCTTGTTAGTACTGATGTAATCTCTTAATCCTTGAGCAAAATCACTAGCTTTATCAACAGGAATATCATCTAAATAACCGTTGAGACCTGCATATACTCCAGCTACCTGTTCGGCTACGGATAGAGGAGAGTTTTGAGGTTGTTTGAGAATTTGACGCAAACGCTGACCGCGAGCTAACTGGCTTTGAGTTGCTGCATCTAGGTCAGAAGCAAACTGAGCAAATGCTTCTAATTCGGCAAACTGAGCTAATTCTAGTTTGAGTTTACCTGCTACTTGTTTCATAGCTTTAGTTTGAGCCGCAGAACCCACACGGGATACAGAAATACCTGCGTTAATTGCGGGACGGAAACCGGCGTTAAATAGGTCAGAAGAGAGGAATATCTGACCGTCGGTAATGGAAATTACATTGGTGGGAATGTAAGCCGATACGTCACCAGCTTGGGTTTCAATAATGGGTAGTGCTGTCATACTACCACCGCCTAATTCATCGCTGAGTTTAGCGGCACGTTCTAAGAGACGGGAGTGAAGATAGAATACGTCTCCGGGGTATGCTTCGCGACCTGGTGGACGACGGAGTAATAAAGACATTTGACGATAAGCTTGAGCTTGCTTAGACAAGTCATCGTAAATAATCAAAGTTGCTTTACCTTGATACATGAAATATTCAGCGATCGCCGCACCAGTATAAGGAGCGAGATATTGCAAGGTAGCAGGATCGTTGGCATTAGAGGCAACAACTACAGTGTAGTCCATTGCGCCTTTTGATTCTAGAGTGTTGACTACTTGAGCTACACTAGATGCTTTTTGTCCGACAGCAACGTAAATACAGATTACATCCTCTTGTTTTTGGTTAATAATTGTGTCAATCGCCACGGCAGTTTTTCCTGTTTGGCGATCGCCAATAATCAACTCGCGCTGTCCGCGACCGATGGGGATCATCGCGTCAATAGCAGTAATTCCAGTCTGCATGGGTTCGCAAACGGACTTACGAGCGATAATGCCAGGTGCCATCGATTCAATCAGGCGAGTATTGCTGCTACTGATATCTCCTTTACCATCAATGGGACGTGCTAAAGCATCGACTACTCTACCGACAACTGCTTCCCCTACAGGAATCGAAGCAATTTTGCTAGTTGCTTTAACGGTACTGCCTTCTTGAATATCAAAACCAGTACCCATAAGTACTGCACCGACGTTATCTTCTTCCAGGTTGAGGGCGATCCCAATCGTGCCGTCTTCAAATTCAAGCAGTTCCCCTGCCATTGCTTGTTCTAAACCGTAAATTCTGGCGATACCGTCTCCTACCTGAAGAACTGTACCGACGTTGGAAACTTGAACGTCTTGTTCGTAAGATTCGATCTGTTGGCGAATAATGTTGCTAATTTCGTCTGGTCTGATGCTAACCATTGCTTTTAATCACTCAATATGTGCTTTATGTGCTTTGTGTGCTTGGGTTTTACTGATTGAGGCTGACACTGATGCGACGTAGCTGCCCACGAAGACTGGCATCAATTACTTTTGAGCCTACTTTGATAATTACGCCCCCAATCAAGCTGGGGTCAATGGTGGTCTGTAACTCTACATCGCGAGCTTCAACGAGTGCTTTAACTCTTTCAATGATGTTTTGTTTTTGCTGATCGTTTAACTCTTTAGCTGAAGTAACTTCTGCTAATACAGTTTGATTTAACTTGCGTAGCAGATTAAGGTATTGTTTAGCGATCGCTTCTAAGAAGATAATGCGTCTTTTGTCAACTAATAACATTAAAAAGTTAACCAAGTAGGGATTTGCTTCGTTTCCCATAACTTGTTTTAATACTGCTTTTTTCTTATCGGCTTTGATAATTGGATTAGCAATAAAATCCCTAAATTCCTTAGATTCTTGAAATAAAGATTCTAGACCGCGAAAACTATCACCAAATTCTCCTGTAAGTTCTTTTTGCTGCGCCAAAGACATTATTGCTTGTGCATAGGGTTCGGCAATTTCCGAACTAATTAACGTTGCACTCATTAAGAACCTCCTAGTTGAGCAATGCTACGATCTATTAGTTTTCCTTGAGCAGAATCATCCAGAATGCTGGACAATTGGGATTCAACTCGTTCGACAGCTAAGATTGCCACCTGTTTTTTTAATTCGGCGATCGCTTTTTGTTCTTCGGAGCTTAAATCTTGCCCTGCCATTGCCTTGAGACGTTCGACTTCTTTTGCTCCTTGAGCCAAAATACTATCTTTGGCTTTTTGAGCTTGAGCCTCAGTTTCAGAGCGAATTTTGGCGGCTGTTGCTTCTGCTTGTTTTAATTTTTCTTGTTCTTCGGATAGAGTTGCAGCAGCTTGTTTTTGTTTTGCTTCTACTTCTTCAATTTGTGCGGCAATTTTTGAGCGTCTTTCGTTCAAGATATTGCCAACGATTGGTTTACCGTAATAAAACAGTATCCCTATTAAAAGTCCGAGGTTGATTAGGTTAGCATCTAAAATATCTAAATTCAGACCAAAACCACTTTCAACTTCTGAATGCGCTTCTGCTAAAAATAAGAAAGTCCCCATCATACCGAGATCTTGAATCTAAAATTATTTTGTCTCTATTGTCCGAACCATCAGTGGATATTTAGCCGACTAATTCTGGTCCTAAAATTTTTTCCAAAATTTGACGAGACAAAGAATCTACTTGTTGCTCTAAATTGCTTAGGGCTGCGGCTTTTTGCTCTTGTATTTCTCTAGCGGCAGCTTCTTTTTGAGATTGGACTTCTTTTTGCGCTTCTGCTATCTTTTGAGCGTTAATATCTCTAGCATCAGCTTGAGCTTTTTGGATTAGAGCTTGAGATTCTTTGCGGGCTGCGGCTATTTGTTTTTCGTATTCTGCGACTATGCTTTCTGCTTTAGCTAATCGCTCGCGAGCATCACTGCTATTATTGCGTATATACTCGTCTCGTTCATCTAGTACCTTAGTTAATGGCTTGTAAAAGACTGCATTTAACAGTGCTGTAAACAGCAAGAATTGCAATGCCATTAAAGGCATAGTTGCATCAAAATCAAACATTTTTTATATGGTAAATCGGATTGAACAACCAAATAAGATAGAGACGCAGAGCGTCGCGTCTCTACAGATTTAAAAGATTTTAAACAAAGGGGTTAGCAAATAGTAATACTAAAGCAACTACTAAGCCATAGATAGTCAAAGATTCCATGAATGCCAAGGTTAAAAGTAGAGTACCACGAATTTTTCCTTCGGCTTCAGGTTGACGAGCAATACCAGCTACAGCTTGACCGGAAGCATTACCTTGACCGATACCAGGACCGATTGCAGCTAAACCAATAGCTAAAGCAGCAGCGATTACGGAAGCAGAGTTAATATCCATGATTATTTTACCTACTTAAAGTACAGAACAAAGAATTTAGAAAAATGAATTGAAGCGATCAACAATTTAATTTGTGCTTCTCTTCGTTGGATTTCGGTTTACTAGAAGCAACTACTTCTAGTGATCTTCTTCATCACCATGACCTTCTAGTGCTTCGTGTATGTAAGCTCCAGCTAGGGTAGCAAACACTAAAGCCTGAATTGCACTGGTGAATAACCCTAACGCCATGACTGGTAAGGGAACAAACAGAGGAACTAATAGTACCAGTACGGCCACTACTAATTCGTCAGCTAAAATGTTACCAAAGAGACGGAAACTTAGGGAAAGAGGTTTAGTGAAATCTTCTAGAATTGCGATCGGCAATAGGATGGGAGTCGGTTCGATATACCGCTTAAAGTACCCTAATTTCTTCTTTTTCAACCCTGCATAAAAGTATGCTAGAGAAGTCAGAAGTGCCAAAGCAACAGTAGTGTTGATATCATTTGTCGGAGCCGCTAATTCCCCTGAAGGCAACTCAATAAGTTTCCAAGGAATTAAGGCACCACCCCAATTTGACACAAAAATAAACAAAAACAAAGTGCCAATGAAAGGCACCCAGGGACGATATTCTTTTTCCCCTAACTGATTTTTCGTTAAATCTCGAATAAATTCTAAGACATATTCCATAAAGTTTTGAATGCCACTGGGAACTGTTTGAACGCTCCGCGTTGCAGCAATCGAAGCTATTAGCAATACGCCTATAACCATCCAAGATACGAGAAATACCTGTCCGTGGACAGACAAGTTACCGATTTTCCAGAGGAAATGTTCGCCTACTTCCAATTCTGCCAGGATCGAAGGATTTAGAAAAGTCAAGCTATCTAGAATTTCCATGTGCCTAGATTCAGAAAAACATCAATTAAAATCATTCTTGAATTTCTTGAAAACTTTTTAAATTAAGGATTATCTGGTGTTTTTTTGGCTGGCAAAAGTGTTATTTGCAGCGTATAAAAAACGATCGCTGCTTTATAAGTCAGAAATCCAAGAAAGACGGGAAGAATGTGTAATTGCTGCCATCTACTGGCGACAATAATCAGGATGACGAATATTCCCAATCCTTTAGTACCGAGTCTTTGATTTGGTTGACCTAGGCGTTCAACTTCTTTGGCTAACAACCTTAAATATAATAATCCTACACCTGCTCCTAGTAAATAATTGAGAGCCGTGTTTAAGGAGTAAAAATACCAGACAGGAAAAAATATTATCCCGATTAAAGCTACAGTGACTAACAGCAACATTTTCTGTAACTGATAGTATTCAGCCATAGAGACTCCCTCCTCTGAAGAAGGGGAATCTGTTTGAGTCGGAGAGACTTCGCCCTGATTCAAATATTCTTTTTGTCTGAGGTTTGGCTCTGGCGATTGATTAGACAAAGTTACGCTACTCAAGTACTGACTCATTCTTCATAGTTGGCGATGGATAATAGTTGTTGATACATCGATTAAACGACGTTTTGGGACTAAATATCGCTCTTGATTGATAAGATTGGTAATTTGTCCCTAGTAATGTAGATACATTACTGCAACAGGCATCACTGCGAACCTTACAGCCATACCGCTATCCCCAAGCCATAAGCAATCATATCACGCTACCGTAACAATTATTAAAATTTTCCTAAAGAGTATTTAACCATCACAGGCATCGGAATGTCCATTAAAATAACATCGGGATTAATCAAGGGCGATCGCGCCGAGGTAGGGGATTTTAAATTTTCTTCTTTTGTTTGTTTTATTTAAATATTATTTCATTGGGTTGTAAAGTTGATACTGTTACAGAACAGGGACTAATTTGCTCTTGACTTTTTCTCCTTTCTTCAAGTGTTCGATAAATTTATTGGTGAAATTGCAGCGTTAAGTGCAGCGTTTTTATGGGCTGGGGCTTCTGTGGTGTATACCCGCTTAGGAGTGAGAATACCACCCTTGCAACTCAATTTTTATAAAGGCATTATTGCGATCGCTCTGATTGTGATTACTTTGATGCTGCAACAAGCTAATTTGAGCAATATATCTTTATCTCCCGTCATCTGGCTGTTTTTAAGTGGTATTTTGGGCATTGGCTTGGGAGATACTGCCTATTTTGCTGCTTTAAATAGTTTGGGAGCAAGACGCACTTTACTTTTAGAAACTCTATCCCCACCTTTGGGAGCTTTGCTGGCTTTGATGTTTATCGGCGAACAACTCGTTTCTCTGGCTTGGTGCGGTATCTTATTGACTATTTTAGGCATTGTTTGGGTAATTAGTGAACGCAACCCCGCATCTGTTAATTCCCAAGATGATTTACGCCGTACCTCCATCGGGATTATCTGGGGAACTTTAGCGGCGATCGCTCAAGCTGGCGGTGCGGTGATTTCTCGTTTTGCTTTGTTACAGTCAAATATCACTCCTCTAGCCAGTAGTTTAGTTCGTTTGGTAGCAGGTAACTGTATCGTTTTGTTGTTAATGTTATTACCTCTAAGCAGAAAACAGCCTCAAATTCAAGGGAGATTATCTCCTAAGTCATGGGGTGCGATCGCGATCGCCGCTACGGGTAGTACTTATTTAGGTATCTGGCTACAACAAACATCTCTCAAGTTTGCGCCCACCGGTATTGCTCAAACCCTTTTAGCTACTAGCCCCTTGTTTATTTTGCCGATTATCGCTGTGATGGGTGAAACCATTAGTATAAGAGCTATTTTAGGAGTTTTACTATCTCTATGTGGTATCGGTTTATTATTTTTTAGTCAATAAAAACAGATATAGCAATCCTAGAATAAACAGCAGAAATTATGAATGACCAAAAACACTATTGTTGCTCCAGAATTACTTTGTTATAATTTTGTCCTAATTATATTATTGCCTGTGGCTTATTAACTAATTTTTATTAGATATTTTTTGATAATAAAACTCCACCAGATATATTTAACAATTATGACTTCTAAGCAACTAAAAAAAAACAACCTGAAAACCATACCAACAGTTAATTCTCAAATTAAATTATTTCATCCTGGTCTTAAAGATTTACTTTTATTAGAGCAATATTGTAACCGCAAAATCGGGTTTCTCTCAATTGAAACTCCACTGCCTCACTGGTTGAAAAAGTTTACTCAACTGCTTCCTAGTTATGCTCTCGGTCTTCATTTGCGTCGAGAATATCGTCATTTGGCTATGGGCATAAAAGCTTTAAAAACCAACAATTGTGATACTTTCTTTGTTTTTGAAGCTTACAATCAGCATTTATTATTATTGTTACCTTTATTATCTTTGACTAGAAAAGATATTGTTATTATGCTCCATGGTAATCAACAGTTTGCCATTCATAATAAACTGAAATATTCGGGGTTACTTTATTTAAAACTTTTTTTGATTCTGTTTAAAAGATTTAAAGTAATTTTATTGGAACTAGACGATCATTTATTTCCCGAATACGTTCGTTTGCCCGAAAATTCTAAAATTATTATGCCCCATCCTCTAGTAGAAGAATTGACTCCTAGTTTACCTCTGGGGACAAGAATACCGATAACTGACAAAATTAAAATTGGTATTGTAGGGATAATCCGCGCTGACAAACCTATCGGTAAATTAATCGCTACCTTGCTAGAATTTTGCCAAAATAATACCGAAGTCGAATTAATTATTGGTACTCCCATTCAACAAAAACCAGCATATTTAGATGAATTGGATGTTCAAATTTACGATACAACTCAAGAAGCAGATTACTTTCAAACTTTACGAGAAATCGATATTTTAATAGCTTATTATGACCGCGATCGCTATTACTATCGAACTAGTGGCGTAATCAGTGATGGGGGGTCAGCTGGTTGTTATATTCTTGCCTCGGATTACCCCATAATTAAACAACAAATTAATTATCCCGTACCTATAGGGGAAACGTTTACTAATTTTGACGAATTACCAAGCAAAATAACTCAGGCGATCGCTTTTATCCGAACCCACGGACGAGATAATCATTGGCTGTGGCGAGAAAAACGCACTGCTGAATCCATAGCTCAAATTGTCTTTCCCGAAGGATAAGTTTTTAGCTATTTCTCTTTGGTAACTGATTTTGTTTCAAGCCAGAGAGATGGATGACCGAAGCAACTACTATATTTGCAATTGAGTAACTCTACTACGTCTAAATATGCTAGAAGATGCGATCGCCTGATTCATGCAAGAAGTCTAATTTACCATTCTAAAAAACCTGCAATTTGACTAGCGAGAGTTAGAGAATCAAACGGCTTGTGTATGACTCCTTTTGCTCCTGCGGCGTAAAATCTACGGCGATCGCTTGCTTGTGCCTTAGCAGTAATAAAAATAGTTGGAATATGCTTGGTCTTAGGATTATTTTTTAATTTTTCTAGAGTCTGTAACCCGTCTAATTCTGGCATCATTACGTCTAAAAGAATAGCATCGGGTTGTTCATTCTCAGCGATCGTCAACCCCTCTTTACCAGAAGCCGCAGTCATCAATTGCCAATCAGATTCTAATTCTATACAAAAACGTGCCAGGGTTTTAATGTCTTCCTCGTCATCAATAAATAAAATACGTTTAGCTCTCATATTTAAAAAAAATTGATCTTAAAAACAGTTGGTTATTGTCTTGTTTTTTTTACCACATAATATTGTTGCATATTCTCTTTACTCATAAAGAAAAAGTAATAGGTAATAAGTAATAAGTAATAACTGATTGTCTAGTTCTAAAGCTTCTCTTCCCCCACTCACCTACCACCTGCTTTTTCACCCCAGTAAAAGGTTTTTTTTCAGCAAGCCCTAGTTAAAGATTGGTATGCTGGTAGTTAAACTGTGGCTATCAGGCTTAGACAAAAGCTGACAATCGAATGTCGATTTCATTAAAAGGATATAAAATTTTCGCTCAACTGCGGGAAAGCATTAAAACTATTGTTTATCGAGGAGAAAGAATTAAAGATTGTCAAAAAGTAACAATTGAGTTTTTCAAGCATCAATATCCTACTATTTCAGAGCTAAATCAACTCCGCAATCAATATATTATTACCAAAAATTTAAATCTACCAGGAGCGATCGCTACCTATAGTTTAGAAAGCTATGGCAATGGTTTGGCTTTGATTATGGAAGATTTTTCAGGCATTCCCCTATCGAATTACTTTGCAGACAATCATTATTGTGAATCTTTAACCCAACATCTGGATGAATTTTGGCAAATTGCTCTACAAATCACTCAAATTTTAGATCAATTCAGTCAACATCAAATCGTCCATCAAAAACTTCAACCCCAGAATATTTTAATTAATCCCGATACCAAACAAATTAAGATAATTGATTTTAGTTTAGCCGTTTTATTACCAAAAAATAGAGAACTTTGGCGTAATTTTAGCTCCTTTGAAGATACTCTTGCTTATATTGCTCCCGAACAAACCGGCAGGATGAATCGTGGCATTGATTATCGTAGCGATTTTTATGCTGTGGGAGTGACATTTTATCAACTGCTGACTGGGCAATTACCTTTTAATAATACCGATGCCATGGAATTAGTCCACAGTCATCTGGCGATCGCCCCTATTGTTCCCCAAAAGCTCAATCCTCAAATTCCCCAAGTTTTGAGTGCCATTATCCTGAAATTAATGGCAAAAAATCCTGAAGATCGCTATCAAACTGCTTTGGGCTTAAAGTACGATTTAGAAAAATGTCAGCAACAGTGGCAAAAGTATCAGTGTATTACAGATTTTACTTTAGGTAAGCGGGATCTCAGCGATCGCCTGAACATCTCTCAAAGACTTTATGGTAGGAAACAGGAGCTAGAACTTTTATTTGCAGCTTATCAGCGAGTCTGTAGGGGAAATCGAGAAATGCTCTTGGTTTCTGGTGGTGCCGGTATTGGTAAGACTGCTTTGATTCACCATCTACATCAACCGATTCTTCGCCAACAGGGTTATTTTATTGAAGGCAAATTCGACCAATTTCAGAGAAATCAACCTTTATCAGCAATTGTCGAGGCTCTGAGCCATTTAATTAGTCAACTACAACTGGAAACTTCTACCCGTCTCGAACACTGGCGTAAGCTACTGGCGGCAGCTTTAGGTGACAACGGACAAATTATTATTGATGTATTTCCCGAATTAGAACAAATTATCGGCAAACAGCCTGTAGTAGCAGAATTAGAACCAACATCGGCACAAAATCGCTTTAACGTAACTTTTAGTAAGTTTATTAGAGCTTTTGCTACTGCCGAACATCCTTTAGTTATTTTCCTCGACGATTTGCAGTGGGCGGATCTAGCTTCTCTAAAATTAATTCAATTATTAATCGAAGACTGTGATACTAAGTATTTTTTGTTGATTGGTGCGTATCGCCATAATGAAGTCAATTCTTCTCACCCTTTAATGTGGCAATTAGAAGACATTAATCGCCAGATTCGGACTGTAGAAGATGGGGCCGTAGCGGTTAATTATCTTAATTTAACTCCTCTCGATTTACCTGCTCTCAATTCGATGATTGCTGATATCTTATCCTGTTCGGAAAATTTAGCTCAACCCTTAACAGAAATAATTTGGCAGAAAACAAGAGGTAATCCCTTTTTTACACGGGAATTACTCTATTTTTTACATCAAGAAGACTTAATTTCTTTTGATCGCCAACAGGGATGCTGGCAGTGTGACATCGCTAAAGTCAGAGTTTTGGCAATTAGTGATGATGTAGTAGAGTTTATGTCCAACAGAATTGGGGAGTTGAGCGATCGCACCCAACAAGTCTTAAAAATAGCTGCTTGTATGGGGGATCGATTTAATTTGACCACTCTAGCGATCGCCTGTAAACAGAGTGAAGTCGATACGGCGATCGATTTGCGCCAGGCTTTAACTGAAGGTTTTATTTTACCCGTTAGTGAAATTTATCAACTTGGAGATGATTTTCAACCCCCTGTAAATAATAAAATCGATGGGGTAATTCCCTATCAATTTTTGCATGACCGCGTACAACAGGCAGCTTACAGTTTAATTACGCAAAGAGAAAAAATAATTACTCACTATCAAATTGGCCATCTGTTACTTGATCGCACCTCCCCTGAAGCAAAAGAAACTAATATTTTTGCCATCGTCAACCATTTAAATTTGGCAGTGGAATTAATCGATGATGCCGCCGAAAAAAAGCGTCTGGCTGAATTAAATTTAACTGCGGGGATGAAAGCTAAAGATGCCATTGCTTATGATCATGCCTGGAATTATTTTTCTACAGGATTAAAGTTACTTCCTCCCCATGCCTGGCAAAACCAATACGATCTAACTCTAACTTTATCTCTTGCTACGGCTGAAGCCGCCTATTTAAAAGGCGATTTAGCACAAATGGATGAGTTAGTAACAGATATTTTAACTCACGGGCGATCGCTCTTAGACCGAGTTAAAGCCTATGAAATTAGAATTCAGGCTCAAATAGCTCAAGGGAAGCCTCTGGAGGCAGTAGAAATTGCCCTAGAAGTTCTCAAAACCCTGGGAATAAAATTTCCTCTCAAACCCAGTAAGCTCAGGATATTGTTGGCTTTAGTCAAAACTAAGTTAACTTTAATGGGCAAGAGTACCGCAGACTTAATTAATTTACCTCCCATTCAAGACCCTACTTTTTTGGCGGCGGGTAAAATTATGATGCTAGCTGGTTCTTCTGCCTATAGTGCGGCAGTGGAACTTGTACCGTTGCTAGCCTTAAAAGGAATCGACATATCGGTTAAGTATGGTAATGCACCTATTTCTACTTATGGCTATGCCGCTTATAGCATCATTTTATGCGGTTATTTAGGAGATATTGAAGCTGGCTACACTTATGGCAAATTGGCTTTAGATTTAGTCAATAAACTCAATACCAAAGAGTTAAAAGCTAAAAATATCATGATGTTTAACAATTTTGTCAGACATTGGAAAGAACATATTTTAGATGGGTTGCCATCATTTAAAGAAGCTTATGCCATTGGTTTAGAGACTGGAGATTTTGAATTTGCGGCATATTCTGCCTATATGTATTGTTATCATGCTTATTTTGCTGGTAGGGATTTAAAAGAGCTAGCCAATGAAATGCAAACTTATGGTGAAGGAATTCGCAACTGTGGTCAGGAAACTGTGTTACGACTGCATCAGCTTTATCATCAGGCTACTTTAAATTTATTAGGAGAAACTCCCGTTCCTCATTTATTACTCGGTAATATTTATGACGAAGAAACTAATTTACAATTACTCTTAGAAACTAATCATCGTTCGGCACTATTTGATTTATATTTTCATAAATTAATGTTTTATTATTGGTTCGGTTATGACCAAGAAGCAGAACATTGTATTAGTTTAACCGAACAATATTTAGATAGTGCCGTATCTACTCCTTCAATTCCCATTTTTAATTTTTATAGTTCTTTAGTCTTATTAAGACTGTACAAACCTCACAATCACCACTCAAAGCAAATAATTAAAAAAGTCGATAAAAATCAACAAAAACTCCAAAGATGGGCAGATTATGCCCCGATGAATTATTTACATAAATATTATTTAGTAGCAGCAGAAAAAAATCGAGTTTTACAAAAATATACTCAGGCAATTGAAAACTACGATCTAGCCATTAAATTGGCTAAAAATAATCAATATTTTAACGAACAGGCTTTAGCACAAGAATTAGCCGCCAAATTTTACTTAGCATGGGGTAAAAAAAATATTGCTCGAACATATTTAATCGATGCTTATTATAGTTATGCCCATTGGGGGGCTAAAGCCAAAATAGACAAATTACTACAAGACTATCCTCAACTACTAAACCCTATTTTTAACTCTAATGTAGCGACGGATTTTCCAGATGAAAAAAAATTAATTACTTCGTCTCCCGTTAATTTCAATAGTTTAGATTTAACCAGTATTATTAGAACTTCTCAAGCAATCTCTCAAGAAATTCAAATTGATAAATTACTGGCAACTCTCATGGAAGTAACTATTAAAAATAGCGGCGCAGAAATAGGAAGATTAATTGTCTTCAATCGCCAACAACAAGAAAATTTAATAGTTATAGCCAAAATCGATAATAATAAAAATCAAATTAAAATCGAACCATATAATTTGCTAAATGCCAGTCAAAAAATTCCGACAAGCATTATTAATTATGTAAAAATTACCTCCAACCCCATAGTTTTAGATCGAGCTACAGATAATTCTACTTTTGTTGCCGATCCTTATATCATTCAACATCAGCCTCAATCTGTTTTATGTATTCCAATTTTTAAACAGAATAAATTAATTAGTATTTTATATCTAGAAAATAATGCCATTGCTAACGTTTTTACCAGCGATCGCCTGGAAATTTTAAACATTCTTTGCACCCAAGCTGCTATTTCTCTAGAAAACGCCCATCTCTATTTCAATTTAAAGCGATCGCAAATCCGCGAACGTAGAAAAACCCAATGTCTAGAAAAATCCCTGCAACAGCTACAAGATACTCAAGCCGAATTATTAAAAACTCAACAACAACTAGAACACGATGCCTTTCACGATTCTCTGACAGGCTTACCCAATCGGGCATTTTTAAGAAAATTATTAGAAAAAGCGATAAATTTAGCTGCCAGAAATCCCAATTATCGATATGCTTTCATGTTCCTCGATTTAGACCGCTTTAAGCTGATCAACGATAGTTTAGGGCATTTAAGCGGCGATGAACTGTTAAAACAAGTGTCCCAAAGATTGAAGATCTGTTTGCGTAATACTGACACAGTTTCCCGCCTGGCTGGAGATGAATTTGCTATTTTACTCGAAGAAATTGACAGTGAAATGGAAGTTACAGCGATCGCCGAACGTATCCAAGAACAATTTGCTCAACCCTTTTTTTTAGATAACCAAGAAGTCTATGCAGGTACTAGCATTGGGATTACCTTCAGCACCTTTAAATATCAACATCCAGAGGATATCCTGCGAGATGCAGATGCGGCAATGTATCAAGCCAAATCCCAAGGTAAGGGGCATTATTTGGTTTTTAACCCTACCATGCAAACCAACAATATTGAAGAATTGCAACTAGAAAATGCCTTACGCTGGGCGATCGCCCGTAAGCAGTTTTGTTTACACTATCAACCAATTATTTCTACTGTTACTCGCGATCTGGTGGGGTTTGAGGCTTTGATTCGCTGGAATCACCCCACCAAAGGTTTGATTTACCCCAATGATTTTATTCCCGTTGCCGAAGCTACTGGTTTGATTAATAATATTGGCTGGTGGGTAATTACCTCAGCTTGCGAACGCTTGAAAAGCTGGCGCGATCGCTTTCCAGAGAAACAAATTATCGTCAATGTCAATTTATCTGCAATCCAACTTAAACAAGAAAATATTCTCGAACGACTAGAAGCCATTTGGCGTGAGTATCAGCTACCAAATTTTTCCCTCAAGTTAGAAATTACCGAAAGCTGCATTTTAGAAACCTTTACTTCTGAAGCTAAAATCTTAATGAAGCTCAAACAATTGGGAATTGGCTTGTGTATCGATGATTTTGGCACTGGCTATTCTTCTCTGGCTCGTTTACATGAATTTCCCATCGATACCCTGAAAATAGACCGCTCTTTTGTCAGTCGCCTAGAGATAGACACCAATCACAGTGCCACAATTCAAACTATCGTCACCCTAGCTCATAGTCTAAATATGGATGTTGTAGCAGAGGGTGTAGAAACATATAAGCAACTAGAATTGCTACAACAACTAAATTGCGAATATATCCAGGGTTATCTTATTTCTAAACCTTTAGACGACAAGAGCGTAACTCAGTTGCTGAGTCAGTAGTGTTGACCAAAAACAACTGCACTAGGTAATAGGCCATAGTAGGTAGCAAGTAGCAAATGATAACTAAAAACTGATAACTTTTGAATGCGTGACTTTCTTAAAGAATTCCTACTAAATGCAAGGGCCCGTTACCACTAATAATTTCCAATAACAAAGCCAGAAATCCCAACATCGCTAACCGTCCATTCCACACCTCGGCGGCGGTAGTTAAACCCCACTGCCATTTTTCTTGGGGGTACATCTTCATATTTTTCTTGGGATGAGTTACTTCAGCAAAAGTACAGGGAGTTTTATTTAAAGACTCTATTACTAAATGAGCCAAAGCATTAATAAAACCAGGATGAACATTTAAAGCGGGTACGCGCTGAAAATTAGTAATTCCAGATTCTTCAGCTACTTCTCGATACTCCATATCAATCTCTTGCAGGGTTTCGATATGTTCGGAAACAAAGCTAATGGGAACTACCAATAAATCTTTGATGCCTTGTTCTCCGAGTTTTTCGAGTGCTGTTTCTGTATAGGGCTGTAACCATTCAACAGGACCTACTCTACTTTGGTAAGCTAGAGTATATTCGTTTTTGCGTCCCAAAGTTTCCATGATTAAACGGGTACAGGTTTCGATTTCTTTTTGGTAGGGATCTCCCGCTTCTTCTACATAACTGACAGGAACACCGTGTGCGCTAAAGAAAATATGAGCATCATCGGGATTATCGAATTTTTCCAGTTCTTGGGCAATTAAATCTGCCATTGCCTGTAAATAACCATGATTATCGTACCAAGAAGGTATCAAAGTATATTTAATTTTTTGCAAATCCCGTTGTTGATTCCACATTTCTTCGAGGATGCGGAAGCTAGAACCACTGGTACTAATGGAGAATTGGGGGTATAGGGGGAGGATAACTAATTCTTCGATTTTGTCCCGTTGAATTTGGGCGATCGCTTCTTCGGTAAAGGGATGCCAATAACGCATTCCGATGTAAATTTTGGCATCTTGTCCCAGTTCGTCTAATTTAGTTTGTAAAGCTTCGGCTTGGGACTCGGTAATATTTCGTAACGGAGAGCCACCGCCGATTTCTAAATAGTTTTCTTGGGATTTTTTAGCCCTTAAAGTTGATATTAACCAAGCTAAAGGTTTTTGCAAGGCTTTAATAGGCAATCGGATAATTTCCGGATCGGAAAATAAATTGTATAAAAAAGGACGAACATCTTCAATTTTGTCTGGTCCTCCCAGATTGAGTAATAAAACTCCAATACGACCCATAGTTCTAGCAGCTTAATTTAAATTTTTACTTTCTTTACTAATTTTAACAATATATCTTTTCTTAAGTTATCAATTGTCTGAGTATACAGAACTTAACTCAGAAATTTTGTATAGTGGGGGTATTTTTGACGAAGTCATTGGATACCGCTCTGTCGTTTTACAAGTCCGGCGTTTATCTCGAACGTGGTGGAGTCTTTCTGACCAATGGTCAAAGCAGACTGGGAAACTTGTTTTTATAGTAATCTATGACCAAAATTATTTACAAACTTGGTTTTGATGTGATTATGATAACTGAGGAAGATTGCCAAAGATAGGGCATTTTACCGAAATCAATGAGATAGTAAAATACTATCCATTGTTTTGTCTATTATCTAAATTTTCTAGTCTTCAATTTTTACCAACCCTGAGAGATTACTTGTTACTGTTTAACATTTAAAACTATGTCTAAAATACCTTTGTTGCAACCAGATCTAGTTCTTGGAGGAACTATTGTTAATTTAACTCCCGATATTATCCTCAAATATCAACTTAGGGGGTTAATTTTAGACGTAGACGAGACTTTAGTTCCCCTCAAACAAAGAGAAGTTTCTCCAGAATTACAACAATGGGTTGCTTCGATTCGACAAGTTGCTTCAATTTGGTTGGTTAGCAATAATCTAAGCCAAAATCGTATTGGCAATATTGCTAAATCTCTAGATTTACCTTACATCTTGAGGGCTAAAAAACCTTCCCGTCGCAAGTTAAAGCAAGCCGCATCTCAAATGAATTTACCCATAGAACAAATAGCCATGGTGGGCGATCGCTTTTTTACTGACGTACTGGCGGGAAATCGCTTGGGAATGTTTACTATTCTAGTTGAACCGATGGTCGATCCGGCGATCGCGGCTCGTTCTTATCCTATTCGCAATTTTGAAGTATGGCTATCTCAAATTTTGGGAGTTTCTCTGGTAAGCCAACATCACAATGCCACCAAAAGTGATTATTCTTAATATCTCGAAATATAAAGAAAATATTACGAAATAAAGACGGCTGCAAAAAATCTGAGATTCTATATACAGATACAAATGGGGTCAGCAAATATAAAGACCCTAAATATAAAAATCTCATAATAATAAGCACATAATAGTAAAGCGTCACCCGAAGCTGATTGTAGGTGTGACGCTTCGATTTTGATATTGATTAATTTTTGCCCGATAAGTAATAAACTTTGGTAAGCTCTTAACCACTTACCATAGAGTAATCTGTAGGATAATTGAGATGTTTCTACAGTTATTTAGATGAAGATCGACATTACTAACTCCATAAAAATTACCAAGATTTACTGGGTAATTATTATTATTTTGCTATTGAATAGTTGTGGTTGGAGAACTCCACCTACAGAATTAGCTCCCAACGGAGAAATTGTTAAAAAAGCGATCGCCCTGCAATTGAGTCAAACCGAACAAACTCTAGCAAAGCAATTGAGTTTAACTGCTCCTGAAATTAATATTAGTAATATTCGGGTGCAAAAACTCCAGCCATTATTCATTGCCAAATTACCCACTTATCATCTTCAAGGGAAATACAATCTCAAGCTAAAATTAACCCGCCGCCAAATTACTCAAAACAACAATTCCTTTGATGTTTATCTACAACGACAAGCAGAAGGAAAAACCTGGCGACTCTTAAAAAAAGATAACAGTAAAGAGCGATCGCTTTGGTCGAGTTATTTAATTGACTTACAATCTAATGACGATAAAGGTTCTAGCGAAACTTAATTATTTAAGCTTAATTTTCCTCCTGAGAATCAGAAAATAATCCTAGCAGGGGAGCTAAAATTGCGCCAAAAACAAATCCTCCAGCGTGGGCCCAATAAGCCACGCCACCGCTTTCCATTCCGACACTAGCTTGAACTTCAAAGGAAGCAATACCATTAAAAGCCTGTTCGAGAAACCAAAAACCTAAAAAATAGACGGCGGATATTCTAAATAAGGGAAAAAAGAAACCCAAAGGTATGACGGTAACTATTTTAGCTTGGGGAAATTTTAAGATATATGCTCCCATAACTCCCGCGATCGCACCACTTGCTCCCAAAGATGGTACTTCGGACATGGCAGAGAAAAACCATTGAGCTAAAACTGCTAAAGCTCCGCAAGCCAGATAAAAAAATAGATATTTGACTCTACCCAACTGTTCTTCGATATTATTGCCGAATATCCATAAAAACAGCATATTAAAAGCTATATGAGTAAAGCCAGCGTGGAGAAATTGAGAGGTAATTAATGTAGCTAACTCTGGTACATTTTGATGTACATCGATGCCATTAAAACTAGCAGTTAATTCGACGGGAACTACTGCAAATAAATGAAAAAAAACTTCTAATTGGGGCGGATTTAAACTTAATTCATAGATAAATACCAAAATATTAACTGTAATTAAGATATAGGTTACATAAGGGGTAATTTTAATTGGATTTTCGTCTTTTAGAGGAATCATATCCGAGAAAAAGGGATGAACAATAAATAATATCAGTTCTCAAAACTCACTCTCTGAATTAGTTTTAATTAAAAATCCAGATATAGTAAGGCTTTGAATCATTTTAATTAATCAAAAAAAATTTACTATCTTTCTAGCTAGTTGTGAGAAATGGTATAACGAGGAAAAATTGCCACGTAATCATTTATTATTCATCATTTATGGTTTATTACAGATCCTTCTTTTGTTAGAATTTTCCCCTACTCCCTCTACTCCCTCTGCTCCTTAAACCCGCTCGAAACAACTAACCGCCATATTGCCAGCCTGTAGTTTCTAGTAACAGTTGTTTTCCTTCACGGTGAATTCCGGCACCGATAACTTCAGCGACAAAAACATTGTGATCTCCCTGTTCGACTTTACCTACTACTTTACATTCCACGTAGCCCAAAGAATCTTTAATAATCGGACAGCCAGTAGCTTCTCCTTCGTAAAATTCTACATCTTCAAATTTGTTTCCTACTCTAGTTTTGGGTTGAAAAAATGCCGCCGCCAAATCTTTTTGTCCATCTTCTAAGAAACTAATAGCAAATACTTCGGTTTTTTGAATCATCTTGTAGGAAATAGTACCTTGCTTGACGCAGTTAACTAGAAGTGGAGGTTTAAAAGAAGACTGCATTAACCAGCTAACAGTAAAACCATTCATTTCTTCTCCATCTCGGACACCGCAAATATATAAACCATGAGGAATCTTGCGGAGCATTGTCTTTTTAGCTTGTTCGTCCAGCATCGTGATTATTATTAATCGTTAATCTTTCATCGCTAGTTTATCAATCTGAGGTATCTTGAAGCTTTCTATTAATTTTTGTAACTAATAGTCGCGAAATATGGAAATCTTGATAATTACGACCATAGACTATAAAACGAAGAAAATAGTCTAATTTTACTGCTTTTTTTAGTTAATAGACTACTATCTCTAGTTAAAAAATTACCATTCAGGATGATCCCGCTACAGTTAACCCTAAAAAATTTTTTGAGTTATCGCGATGCAACCCTAAATTTTAGGGGATTACACACTGCCTGTATTTGTGGTGCTAATGGTGCGGGCAAGTCTTCGCTGTTAGAGGCAATTACTTGGGTAATTTGGGGCAAAAGTCGCGCTGCTACAGATGATGATGTAATCTGTCGGGGGGCGAAAAATGTTCGGGTAGATTTTGAGTTTATTTGTAATAATCAAACTTATCGAATTATTCGCTCGCGCCCTAGAGGAAAAAGTGGCTCTTTAGAGTTTCAGGTAGCAACTTCAGGGGGGAATTTTCGTTCGATTACGGCTAAGGGGTTAAGAGCAACTCAGGATGAGATTATAGCTTGTCTCAAATTGGATTACGATACTTTTACCAATTCTGCTTATTTACGTCAGGGAAGATCGAATGAATTTATGTTACGTCGTCCCAATGAAAGAAAACAAATATTAGCAGATTTATTAAAGTTAGAACGCTACGAACAGTTGGCATCTCAAGCAAAAGATCTGGCTAGGGAATATAAGGGCAAGATCGAGCAACTAAAACAAAATTTAGAACCCTTAGAAATCGAGTTAGCTAAAAAACAAGAATTTGTCACTGAGCTAGATAAAATTAAAATAGAATTTACTCATCTACAAGAAATTCAAGAAAGCGATCGCTCTCGGTTACAACAATTACAGGCGATCGACTATCAGCGTCAGAATTGGGAAAAACAGCTTAGTTTACAGCAAACTCAATATCAAAATTTATTGGCAGATTGCGATCGCGCTACTCAAGATATTACTAGTTTACAAAATCAATTAACAGCAGTTAGGCAGTTATTAGAACAAGAAACTGAAATTGTTCAAGGATACGAGCAGTTATTAGAGTGGCAAGGAGCAGAAAAAGATCTATCTACTAAATTTGCAGCAGACTGCCAATTACAACAACAGAAACAACAGCTAGAAAAACAATTAGTTCGGGAAAAAAACGAATTAAATCTGAAAATCAGTCAAATTCAAACTCGTTTAGAAAGCATCGAACAGCAAGAAAAAGAAATTGAAAAAACTAGATCCCGTGCTGGAGAAATTGACAGTGCCGTTGCCAGATTAATGGAGCGTCGTCAACAATTACAAGAATTAGATAACATTCAACAATACGTTTCACCACTAATACAGAGAAAGCATAATTTACAAACTCAAATAGAAACTGAAAAAGCCAGATTATCGGCGAAATTAGAACAACTGCATACCTCAGCTAAACAGTTAGCATTAGATATTGAAAAAGTACCAGAAAAACGCAGTGAATTACTAACAGTAGACGCACAAATTGAAGAATTAGATAAAAAGCGAATTTATCAAAAAAGAGTTGAAGAAAAAGGCAATGAACGTAAAGAATTTCGCCTCAAATTACAAGAAAATCAGCGTCTTTACGAACAACAATGGCAGGAATTGCAGCAAAAACTACAAATGCTCTCAATTCCCGAAGCAATCTGTCCCTTATGCGAACAAGAATTAAACGAACACCATCGCGATCGCGTAGTTCATAAAACTCAGCAACAACAACAAGAAATTCAAGAGCAAATTTGGGTAATTAGAGAACAATTATCTACCTGTGAACGAGAATTACAACTGCTGCGTCAGGAGTATAAAGAAATATCTCAACAAATTTCTGTCTATGATTCTTTAAAACAACAATTAGGACAACTAGAAGCTCAATTAGATGCTTCTGAAGCTAGTTATGAAAAATTAAGAGATGCTCAAACTCAACAAGAGCATTTAGAATTATCTTTAAACAGTGGTAATTATGCCAGAGAATTACAGTTAGAAATTCAGCAAGTAGAAGCAGAAATAATTAAACTCAATTATGACGAAAAAACTCATGCCTTATTAAGAGGAGAAGTTAATGATTTGCGCTGGGCGGAAATTAAACAAGCTAAAATTGAAGATGCCAAAAAACGTCAGCAAAAATTAAATGAACAAAAACCCCAACTGCTCACAGAAATTAACAACTTACAAACTAAATTAGAAAAACTCTACATCGACTCAGAAACTCAAAGACAAATCCATCATCTCGAAGGACAAATTGCTCAATTAGGATACGATCGCACTCAACATCAAAATCTTTTAACGTCTCTACAACAAGCTCAATTTTGGCAATTTAAATATCAAGAATTACAAAAAGCACAACAACAAGCTCCCCAATTACAAGCTCGAATTCAAGAATTACAACAGCTGTTACAACAAAGGCAACAAGATGCGATTATTAGCAAACAACAACTAGATGACTATATCGCCCAACGGAATACTATTGCCGATAACAGTCAAGAAATTCAAGATTTAGACCGACAAATTCATCAACGCCGCCAACAATTAGATGACTTGATATCTCGTAGTGGTAGACTACAACAGTCCCTTGCTCAAATAGAACACCTGCAAATTCAACATCAAGAAACAGGACGGCAATTACACGAATATGAAAAACAATTTCGCATTTATCAAGAACTAAGTCAGGCTTTTGGTAAAAACGGCATTCAAGCTTTAACTATCGAAAATATTTTGCCCCAATTAGAAGCCGAAGCCAATCAAATTTTAGCCAGACTGACAGGAAATCAATTTCACATTCAATTCTTAACTCAAAGAGCTAGTAAAAATCGTTCTAAAAAAAATACCAAACTTATCGACACTTTAGATATTTTAATTGCTGATGCTAGTGGCACTCGTCCCTATGAAACTTATTCCGGTGGAGAAGCATTTAGGATCGATTTTTCGGTGAGGTTAGCATTAGCTAAACTCCTGGCTCAAAGATCGGGTTCATCTCTACAAATGCTCATAGTTGATGAAGGTTTTGGTACACAAGATGCCGAAGGTTGCAGTCGATTAGTAGGGGCAATTAATGCGATCGCCTCTGATTTTACTTGTATTCTCGCCGTGACTCATATGCCTCAATTTCGAGAAGCTTTTCAAACTAGAATTGAAGTCTATAAAAGCGATCGCGGTTCTAGTTTAAAGGTATTAAATTAAATAGAAGTTTCGCGAGAGGTTAATTTATTAAACCTACGGATATATATTACTTATTACTAGCGATCGCAAAATAGAAACAGAGTCTGGAAAAGATCTTGCAGAAATTAAACTTCTGACAGTCAAAATACTTCAACAATACGAGTTCTCAGTGAATACACATATCACAATTATTTTGTGAGTTAAACATCAGAATTTTTGCGGATTTACATTATTTTGCTAAAACAGTTATTTTATAAATTGGTTATCATAATTTTTAATTATTAACAGTAAAATACTTCAAAAATTTTACAGATAATATACAGTTTGAGTAATTAAATTTAATTAATATATTTTAGGTGATTTGCTCGGAAAAGAAACTGACTATAATCACTCGAAAAAATATTGGTAGTATTTATAATTTTTAAGGATTGTTATTTGAATTTATTTTCTGCTAAAAACCCCCAAAGTATTGCCATTAGTAACTTATATATTATTGGCAGTATTTTGGCTAGTTGCATCGCTTTTTTTTTGATAAAACAAAGTGTTCCTATTAATTCTAAAATCGAAATAGATTATCATAATAATCTGGTATTACAAAAACAACAATTATTCAAACTAAGTATAGCGATCGCTAGAATTGAAGAAGTTAATTTTGATGATCGCCGAAAAATTAATGAATATTTTCAAGAGTTAGATTCAATTAATCACAAACTCTTAGATGTACCGAGTTATCTTGCTCCTCAAGCTGGAGCAAACCTGAAAATAGCTATCGATAATAATATCGAGTTATTAAAGAATCAAAAACAACTAATTCAAAATATTCAAACTAATAAAGGTATTTTAAATAATGCTTGCAATTCTATATCTATTTTAGAAAAAGAATTACTTAATAAACAACAAATTTCCGAAGCAGATATACAATATTTTAAAAATCTTAATAGCTTAATTCAAAACACATTATTATATTGCATGAATGGAGAAAGCTCCTTGCTTCCTCTAATTAAAACTAAAATTGAGATTTTAAATAATTTAATAAGTAATAAAGAACTAGAAGAACTTAGTTTTGTTACTGGGGAATTTTTAGAATACAATCAAACAATATTACAGTACAAACCTCAGATAAAAATACTATTAGAACAATTAGAAACAACTAAAATTTTTCAATCTATTCAAGAAATAAATAAATTATATCAAGATGGTTATCAAAAAGCGATCGCCAGAATTAACAATTATCAAATTATCACTTTCTTGTGGTTATTATTTGTCTTAGTATTTGTAGCTTATAAAGTTATCAATAATTTAAAAAGAACCAATCAAAGCATTGTTAAAATCTTAGAAAACTTTACAGAAGAATTAGAAAATAAAGTAGAACAAAGAACTGCACAATTAGAAGAAAGTATTCAAAAAACCGAAGTTGCTTTAGCTCAAGCACAAGAAGCCAATAAAGCTAAAAGCCGTTTTTTAGCTAATATGAGTCATGAATTGCGTACTCCTCTCAATGCCATTTTGGGATTTACTCAGCTAATGTGGCGTGACAATGCTATTAGTGAAGAACATCAAGAAAATTTAAAAATTATCAATCGCAGTGGCGAACACTTATTGAAATTAATTAATGACATTTTAGAAATGTCTAAAATTGAAGTCGGTCAAATAACATTAAACGAAAGTTTTTTTGACCTTGATATAATGCTTAAAAGCTTAGAAGATATGTTGCGTTTAAAAGCTGAAGCAAAAAAAATCGACTTAATTTTTATTAAAACTCCTAACACACCCCAATATATCAAAACTGATGAAGGAAAGCTACGGCAAATTTTGATTAATCTTTTGGGCAATGCACTGAAATTTACCGAAAAAGGTTCGATAACTCTGACAACTAAATTAAAAGATTTAAAAGAGATAGAATCGGATCAAATTAACTTTTTGCTATCAGATGTTTGTGTACTAAATTTTTCTGTAGAAGATACAGGACTAGGTATTGAAGCAACCGAACTAAATCGATTATTTTCACCTTTTGAACAGACAAAAACTGGTCTTCAGTCGAAAGAAGGTACGGGGTTGGGTTTATCAATATGTCAGAAATTTGTGGAATTAATGGGAGGGGAAATTACAGTAGAAAGTAGTGTTGGTTGTGGCAGTAAATTTACTTTTGATATTTTAATTAAAACAGTTGAAAAAAATACCGAAATCCAGCAAGAATTTAACTTACAACCCCGACAAATAATTGGACTTGCTAACCAAGAAACAAAATATCGTATTTTGGTAGTTGACGATGTAGAAGCAAGTTGTTTGCTCTTAGAAAAAATATTAACTGCCGTAGGATTTGAAGTCGAACGAGCTAGTAATGGTCTTGATGCGATCGCTACGTGGGAACAATGGCAGCCTCATCTAATTTTAATGGATATGCGAATGCCAGTAATGGATGGATATCAAGCAACCGAACGCATTAAATCACAGCCTCAAGGAGAAAATACTGTAATTATTGCACTTACAGCCAGTGCTTTTGAAGAAGAGCGACTGATTATTTTATCAGCAGGTTGCGATGATTTTATGCGTAAACCCTTTCAACAAGATGAATTATTGGAAACTATCGGTAATTATCTGAAACTAGATTATGTTTATGCTGACGACAATTCAACCAATGTGAGAAATTTAACCTCTCTGCCCAAGAGCCGTATACAATTGACCGGTAAGAGTCTAGAGATTATGTCCCCATCTTGGCGATCGCAGCTTAATCGAGCCGCTACCCAGGTAGACAATCAGGAGATCTTGAAATTGTTATCCGAAATTCCTGTTGAATATGACTCTTTAGCTAACGAGCTGAGAATTTTAGTAGAAGAATTTCGTTGTGACAAAATTATCGACTTAACTGAATCAAACAACACATGAACCCATCTGCTAACATCGACACTAAAGCCAATATTCTCGTTGTTGATGACAACCCAGACAACTTACATCTCTTGTCTGACACCTTAAATCGAGAAGGGTATGATGTGCGGGGTGTTATTAGCGGTGAAATGGCTCTTAAAGTAGTGGGTTCGTTAAAACCAGATTTAATTCTGCTCGATGCGGTCATGCCGGGATTAAATGGCTATCAAGTCTGTGAACAACTCAAACTAAATCCCGATACTAAAAACATTCCCATTATTTTTCTCAGTGCTAATAACGATACTACAGATAAAGCTAAAGCCTTTCAGGTTGGAGCAGTAGACTATATTAACAAACCTTTTCAAATTGAAGAAGTTTTACTGCGAATTCAAAATCAACTGAAGTTTCAAGCGGCCCAAAAAGAAATTCGTCAACTCAACGCTCAATTAGAACAGCGCATTCAAGAACGTACTCTTCAATTAGCAACAGCCAATCAAGAATTGCAGCATGAAGTAAACGAGCGCAAACAAGTTGTTAAGTTACTACAAGAAAGCGAAGAAAAACTAGAAAGTATTCTTAATTCTTTAGAAGAAGTAGTGTGGTCGGCAGATCTGGCAACTCAACATTTATTATTTCTCAATCCAGCCGCTCATAAAGTTTACGGTCGTCCCGTTGACGAATTGTTAACTAATCCTCAATTAAGATTAGAAACCATTCATCCTCAAGACCGCGAACGAGTACGGCGATCGCTAGATAATACACAAAAAAATCAGAATATAGACTTGGAATATCGGATCATTCAACCCAGTGGAGAAGTTCGCTGGGTATGGGAGCGTAGCCGAGTGATTTATACTCCTCATGGAGTACCCTGTCGTCAAGATGGTATCATCTGCGATATTACCGAGCGCAAAAGAATCGAAGAAAAATTAAGTTACGAAGCACAACACGACCCCTTAACCGGTCTTCCCAATCGTGCTGCATTCGTTAATCGAGTTAAACAAGCAATTACCACCAGTCAAGTAGATGAAAATTATACATTTGTAGTTTTATTTATTGACCTCGATCGCTTTAAAATTATTAACGATAGTTTGGGGCATTTGGTAGGAGATGAATTATTAATTACGGTAGCCCAAATTTTACAAGACTGCGTGCGGGATGGGGATTTTGTCGCTCGTTTGGGTGGAGATGAATTTACCATTCTTTTAGATGATGTCGAGTGTCTGGGAGATGCTCACATTGTTGCAGGACGCATTCAAGAAAAACTAATTACCCCATTTAATTTAGACGAACATACCGTATTCACCAGTGCCAGTATCGGTATTGTCATTGGTAATTCTCGATATGACAATAGTGCTGATATTTTACGGGATGCCGATATTGCTATGTATAGTGCTAAATCTAATGGCAAAGCCCGACATGAATTTTTTAATGATGATATGTATGCCCGTACTGCCGAATTACTCAGAATCGAAAACGATCTGCGTAAAGCTGTAGTTAACAACGAATTAATTTTGCACTATCAACCAATTGTTTCTTTTGATACTGGTAAATTATATGGTTTTGAAGCATTATTGCGTTGGAAACATCCCAAACGAGGTTTAATTTACCCTGATAAATTTATCGATATTGCAGAAGAAACGGGTTTAATTGTACCTATTGGGGAATGGGTGATTAAAGAAGCCTGTCGGCAACTTCTTAATTGGCAAATGCAATTTACTGAAGCGGCCAATTTAAAAATTAGTGTCAATCTTGCCAGTCAGCAGGTGAAAGAACCTGGTTTTCTAGATAAATTAGACTCAATTATTAGTACAATTAAATTACCCAAAAATTCTTTACAATTGGAAATTACCGAAAGCACCTTAATGGAAGGGAGGCAGGAAACTATTAATTTGCTCAATGCCATTAAAAAAAGGGGAATTAAATTAAGTATTGATGATTTTGGAACCGG
This sequence comes from Pleurocapsa sp., assembly GCA_050330335.1. GTDB lineage: Bacteria > Cyanobacteriota > Cyanobacteriia > Cyanobacteriales > Xenococcaceae > Waterburya. The sequence continues at coordinate 42,548 of JBHJNX010000023.1, forward strand.
CTATTCTTCTTTGCGATATTTAAATCGATTTCCCATCAACAATCTAAAAATTGATCGCTCTTTTGTCCGAGGTATGTTAGATGACAAAGAAAATTTTGAAATTGTCAAAACAATTATTACCCTGGCTCGCATTTTAAAAATGGATGTAATTGCTGAAGGGGTAGAAACTCTAAAACAACTCAAAGTTTTAAAAGTTCTCAATTGCAAATTAGGTCAGGGATATCTTTTTTCTCAACCCTTAGATAGTGAATCTGTCCAATTATTATTAGATGGTTCGGTAGTAGTATTTTAATAATTATCTGTATTTTTTTTCAGGAGCAAACGTTTTTCCCCACGGGCGATCGCTTGATAGGTAGTGGCTACAGCTTCGGCTTCTACAGAAATTGAAGTAATTCCCCATTCAACCAATTTATCGATTAGATCAGGATACTGCACTGGTGCTTGACCGCAAATCGAACAGGGAATACGAAGCTCTTTGGCAGTTTGAATCAGTTGGGCGATCGCTTTAATTAATGCAGGATGTCGGCTGTTTAAACCCCGATTGTTAAAATCACCTCGTTCTCGATCTACTCCTAATAATAGTTGAGTTAAATCGTTAGTACCGATGGTAATACCTTGAACTCCCGCAGCAATATATTCTGGTAGCAAAAAGATAACTGAAGGCACTTCTGCCATAATCCATAATTGAAACAGGGGATATCCAATTATTCCTTTGGCTTCTAGGCGACGACGACAAAATTTAAATTCTTCGACACTACGCACAAAAGGCAAAATCAAATTAAGATTGGTGTAACCTTCAGCCAATAAAGTGGCGATCGCCTCTAATTCTAGATCGAATAACGTCGAATCTAATAAATAACTGTAAGTACCTCGTTCCCCGATCATCGGATTGTAGCTAGAGTCTTGAGCATACCAATCTATAGAACGATAAAAGACAGGACGGGGAACAAAAGCAGAGACAAACTGACGTAGTAAATTAGTTAAAGTAGCCAGTAATAAAGATCTCGATCCTGCCTGTTGCCAATTTTCTAGCGACTGAGAGGTTAATAACTCTGCTAACATCAATTCCGAGCGCAATAACCCAATACCATCTACAGGTAAATTAACTGCCTCGGCGATCGCCTTAGTTTGAGAAAGATTGATCATCAACTTAGTAGCGATCGGATAGTGGGGCATTATCCCACTGGAGGTTTGAGTAAATAGTGAGTGCATATCTCTTGCCCGATAAACTTTTCCTTTTCCTCCATCGATGAAAATTCTTTCTTGCGAGCGTAAAATTTTCGTGGCATCAATAGCATTAACAATAGCAGGTATTTTTAACTCTCTAGCCATAATTGCCCCGTGACTGGTAATACCACCAAATTCGGTGATGATCCCTCCAACTTGCGACAGTAAAGATAAGTGATGGGGAGCGATGCTATGAGTAACGAGAATACAATCCGGAAGAATTTTTTCAGAATTGGTATCGAGATCGGGAATAACCACCGCCGTTGCAGTAGCGTTACCAGGTGCAGCAGCTAATCCAGTTAATAATGGTTCAATAGGAGAACTAGATAGTTCTCCTGTAGCCAAAATGCTATTGGAGTCAATATTTATAGCAGGGCGATAATTAAACTGAGTTAGGTAAAATTTAGGCTCAACTGTTAGATTTTCTTCGACTTGAGGTAAAGTCCATTCTAAATATCTAATACCCGGTTGGTGTTGTAAGACAATTGTAGTTAATTTAATCAGTTGAGCGATCGCCGTATCATTCAAGATCGGAGTTACGACATCTGGTTCTACTAGATAAAATTCAAGACAATCTTCTAACTGTATATTTTCTAATAGATTGCCAGGGCGATATGCCAAACTCTGATAACCTGGGTGTCTGTTGAGAATAACCCCTCGTTGGCGATCAATGAGATATTCATCTGGTTTGACATCTCCCCTCCACAAACTAGATATTAAACCACAAGTAGCTTGGATGCGGAGAATTTGCGAACCGACTTCAATCGTTCCCGAAGCACGAGCTGGTTTTAGGGGTTGAATTAAAATAGCTACAGTAATTTCTTCGACTCTCAAGCCTAATTTTTGCCAGTAAAATAGACTTTTGGCAGTAAACATCTCTTGCCAAACTCTTTTGATGGACAGAGTTACAGCTTCTGAATCTAAAAAACAAGTATGGGACCGCCACAAACTGAGGTCGCCTAAATGCTGTTTGTAAGGAATAGCTAAACAGGGCTGTAAAATTAGAGTTGGGCAATTTAACTGTTGTACTGCGCTAAAGATTTGCTCTTGCCATTGAGTAGGAAAAGTTGCCTCTTGAATCATCTGACGACTGCGTTGAGCAACTGATTGTAAAACCCGATAATCATTGATATCTAGATTGGTCTTAGCACTGGATAAATCAGCTAGAGAATACTCCAAATTATCTAAACTATCCAGCATTGCTCGAAACAAATTATTGCCTAAAACTAATCCAGGCATTATCGGACAGCCATGCTGAAGTAGTTGGCTCAAAACCCAAGGGCGATCGCCAACTACCAATTGTTCTGAAGACTTAATTTGTGAAAGCCAATAGATATCCACTGCTTTAATTAATAGCAGCTAGTTGTTTATTTTTGGTTTCAACTTTTGCCAGCAATTCTTCAGTCAACTTAATAAAAGCTTTAGAGCCATTAGAGGTAGGCATAGCCAAGGTAACAGGTGTAAATAAATCTACAGCTTTAGCTACATTAACATCCATAGGAATCGATTGTTCAAAGAGTTGTTCGGGATAAAAATCATCTTTGACTCGTTTCATTACCTGTTTATAATATCTTCCCATTAATCCGCCTGCCGATAAGATAAAGACAATACCTAACAAGTCTATATTGACGGCTTCAGTATTTTGATGGTTTTCTTTTAGTTTGGCAATTCTTCTTTCTAATAGTTGAATGCCTACTAAAGATAGTGGTTCTGGACGAGCGGGCAATAAGTAAAAATTACTAGCAGCAATTCCACTTCGAGTTAATAAATTATATCCAGGAGCGCAGTCTAAGATAATAAAATCGTAATCATTAATTACGGGACTGAGAATCTGTTTGATTAAAATTCTTTCAAAATTATCCCAGACTTTTTCAAATTCTTTTTCATTATTTTCAATGGCTTTTTGATGCAGCATTTCCGAAACGAGATATTCATCATATAATTCAATATCTCCCGGAAGTAATTCCAAACCATCAATATTACAGATTCTAGGTAAAATAAGATCTCGAATGCTTAATTTACTCCAAGGATTGGGATTAATTACTTCATCAAGTAGATAGCTTAAGGTGCGTTTTTTCTTGCGGACTTTGGCAAAATCATGGGGTGAAATTAAACTCAGGGTAGCACTAATTTGTGAGTCTAAATCTAAAACTAAAACTCGCTTTCCATGATTCTTCGCTAAACAGGTGGCTAGGTTGACAGTTAGAGTAGTTTTACCTACTCCCCCTTTCATATTCACAGTGCTGATAATATTTCCCATGATTTAAATCGCTAAGAGTCTTGGTTAACTTTAAATGTTAGTGTGCCAGAAGATATTCTCAGCCATGATAAAACATAATATTTTCTATATAAACTTCTTAATATCAATTACAGCAGTTTTTGTCTTTACACCAAAACTGAAAACAGCGCGATCGCTTTTTTGGCAACATTACTCTTCTTTTCAACTCCCCTCTTAGCTGTTTTCTTTTGATCTAGACTAGAAAAAAGTTTTAAGTAAAAATCTGGGAAGACAAATTATGGCTGGTTTTGAAAATATTGTTAAAAAAGCTTTTTATTTGGGTGTTGGTTTTGCTGCTTATGCTCAAGAAAAAGCGGGGGATAATCTGAAAGATTTGCAAGCTCAAGCTCAAAAGCTAGCAGATGAAATGATTGCACGGGGAGAATTAAATACTAGAGAAGCTCGTAAATTTGTTGACGATATAGTCGCTCAAGCTCAACAAGATGCTGTTGGAGGTACAGATAAGACAGAAACAAAAGAACCCCGTCGTATTGAAATTATCGATGAAGAAGAAGAGAACCAGCCATCAGAGTCAAACAATGTAGATGATTTACGGCAACAGGTAGAATCGTTACAAGATGAGTTACGCCGTCTCAAACGAGATTAACGCGATTTTTAATTATTAATCGGTGAAATTACTCGATAGGATAAGTCAATAGTATAAATATAAAATTTAAGACCGCAGGTAAATTATGGATGATTGGCAGCAGGAATTGTGGAAAAAATGGCAAAAAACAGCAGCCGATATGGAAACATTTCTGTTGGAGGTAGGGGAAGCTGCTGAATCTTTTGCTGATGAAATGGGGGAAACAATTGAAGATTTTGTCGAACAGTTTCAAACTGTAGTAGTCACAGAAGTTGATAGTTTTATTCAAGATTTTCTCGATGCGATCGCCGAAGAGGGTGAGGTAGAAAGTAGTCTGTGGGAAGATTTAGAAGACTTTACTGAAGACTATGACTATATGGGCGTGGGGTTTCAACCACCTACATCAGAGATCAATCCTGCTTGTATTAATTGTGTCAATTATCACGGTCGAATTTATCATGGCAATTTGTTAGTCTGCGGAATGCATCCTCATGGCTGGGATGACGAACATTGTCCAGACTGGGAAGGAAATAAATGACAACTATAAAAATAAGACATTGATTAATATTGAGGGTCGGTACTGACAATCGGATCGACACAGACACGACGGACAGTTTGGCTGAAGGTAGCAATATCTAAATTAACTACTAACCCGTCTTTCGTTTTAACTAAAGCTTGTTTGGGAGTCTCTTGGTTATAAGTAAAATTATGACCGTTGCTGGTAGCATATTCACCAACTATTTTAGGTGATTTGCCGATAAACTCCTGCCACCCATTCAACTCAGGAGCTAGGGCCGTACTGTCTCGAGTACAAATTTGAGTTTGAGTAGGGCGATCGCGACTTTGATCTAAATTCAGAGAAAAGGTATCTTTGTTTGCTCCTTCTGAATTAGACTGGCTGCTTGTTACATTTGCGGTCTCTGCTGAAGGAGTTGCTGTTTCTGTTAATGTAGCCGATGGTTGAGCTATTTCCGGTTCAAAGACAATTTCATTGTTATTTTTCATTACCGATGAATAATAGCCATTGTCGTCCATACCAACAAAATAAATTGTTCTGCCATCAACAGCCTGATAAATATCACCACCAAAGACAATTTGTGCTGGAAGTAACAGAGTTTTTTCAGGATTTAGTTTTGACTGTCGATAATAAAAATAGTTATTTTCTTCCTGACAAATGCCAATATAAAAACGTTGTGTTTCAAAAGCATAAACTTGCTGATATTGGGAATTTAATTGTTGACAGGTAGTTTTATTTTTAGCCAAGAGCCACGGTTGAAAAACCCGATTTTGTAGGGCGGAAGTCGCCAATGAATTTAAAAAAATATTGGTTTTTGCAGCGATCGCCTGCGGTGGCTGTAGTTTAAAAACGGTAAAAATGAGAGGAATAATCAAAATATTTTTTTTCCACCAATTACTCATGGCAATATAAAGTTATAACAAAATATATCTGGAGTATAGAAAGTTTTAAATAAAGGAGCGAGATGGGCAATTATTGTCCCAGGTGAAACTTGGGCTTCTGCTCTTTCACTGGTTACAACAGTCTAGTAATAAAGAGTAAAGAGTTAGACAATATTTCTTCTCAAACTGAAATTTAGAATATTAAGAAATCTAATTATCCTCTAGACAGTAAAATGTTCTTAGTATTTTTTTATCGGCAGTAAATGGCTTTTTTACCCAAATATAGACCAAAAAAGCTATCTCTCGGACCATTAGAAAGAGAAGTCTTGGAGATAGTCTGGAAATTCGGTACTGTAACAGTCAAAGACGTTCATGAATCGATCTTGTCCGACCCAGATCGCGAACTTGCCTATACATCTGTAACTACTGTATTGCGCCGCCTGACTCAAAAAGGATGGCTTAAGTGTAGTAAAACAGGCAAAGCTTTTTCCTGGCAGGCATTAATTTCTGCCGAACAAGCTAAGGCGATCGAATCTTATGAAAAATTGAATAGTTTTTTAGCTGTGAGCAATCCCGATATAGTTGCTTCTTTCGTAGATAGTCTGGATACTACGAGTTTAGAGCAAATGGATAAAATTGCAGTTCGCTTACAGCAAATACGTCGTCAAAGACAGGAGAAAAAGTAGTGCATCTAATTGTGATTTTAATCGTTTTAGCTATAGCCTGGCAGTTGCGACAGTCTTCTATTGTTAAATTTGAGCTACAGTGCGATCGCCCTGGACAATATTTGTTTTTATTTTTATTTCCACCTTTATTATTATTGACTACGGCAGTAGCGATTATCTGTATGGGTTTTCATGGAAAGATGTTGGGATTCCAAGCTAGTTGGGTAGGCTATACTATTGCTGTTAGCTTTTTAGTTGTTGCTGGTTGTTCGCTCTTACAGTTAATCTATCAAGGCGATCGCTCGATCAGACAACTCAAACAATATCCTCAACAGAAGATTGGTTCTCAAACCGCACGTATTATCGAGGTAGATTTTCCCTACAGTGCCCAAATTGGTTTTTGGCATTCTCAATTAGTTATTAGTCGAGGATTATTGACTACTTTAGATAGAGAACATCTAGAAGCAGTATTAGCTCACGAATTAGCTCATGCTTACTATCGAGATACTTTTTGGTTTTTTTGGTTAGGTTGGCTGCGTCATCTCACTTTTTGGCTGCCCAATACAGAATTGTTATGGCAAGAATTATTATTATTTAGAGAATTAAGAGCCGACTGCTATGCAGCCCAAACAGTAGATTTTCTATTATTAGCCGAATCTCTTTTAACTGTAGCCCAAGCTCCCCTCCAATCTTCACCCTTATTTAGTGCCAGTTTTAACGATCCGCAATTAAGCGATCGCCTAACAACGAGAATTGATTTTTTATTAGAGGAAACAAAATTAATTCCTGCTATTGACTGGGAAAATTGTAGTTGGGTGCTTTTGCTGATTTTGCCCCTACTGACTATACTTTTACACTATCAGTAATTAAGAGAAAAACAACAATTTGATGTGTTTAAGCTACTAGTTGCTACTTTGGCAAACTGCGGGGATCAAGAGCATCTCTCAAGCCATCCCCCAAGACGTTAAAAGCTAAAACCGTCAGAATGATTAAGATAGCAGGAGGCCAGATTAACCAGGGTTGTAGAACCAAAATTGAAGCATTAGTGGCTACAGATAATAAATTTCCCCAACTGGGGTCTTTGGCTTGAATTCCCAAACCAATCAAACTGAGTACCGATTCGGCAACAATAAATCCAGGTACGGCTAAAGTAGCAGAAATCACGATATAACTAGCAGTTTGGGGCAAAACATGACGAATAATAATATATAAAGGTTTAGCTCCCATTGCTCTAGCAGCTTGTACAAATTCCTGTTCTTTGAGAGATAATACTTGACCCCTAATTACCCTAGCCAGTCCCGACCAACTAATAAAAGATGTAATTAACACAATTAACAAAAACTTTTGAGGGCTAGTTAAACTGGGAGGTAAAATTGATGCCAGAGCAATGAGCAGATAGATTCCAGGAATCGTCATTAATACCTCAACAATCCGCATCAAAAATGCATCGATCCAGCCGCCAAAATAACCAGAAATACCGCCAACAATCATTCCTAGAGGAAAAGAAATTGTAATACCAACTAATCCGATAAACAGGCTAACTCTACTGCCAAATAATAACCGACTGAACTGATCTCTTCCCTGTTCGTCAGTACCCAAGAGATTAATCTTTGCTGTTCCTACAGTACCGAATAAATGACGTTGTAAAGGAATCCCAGGAAAGATAGTTTTTTGTTTGAAACTTGGTGGTAAAGGTAACTGAATTTGAAACAAATTGTAAGATGTACCCTTAACTAAAAGTCGGACAGGAGTTGGTTGTTGGTAATCTACGATTAATTCGCGATCGCCTGTTTCTAGATCTGTCACTCCCTGAGTGGTAGGATAAACGTGAGGGCCAATCCATTCTCCTGTTGGCCTGCGCCAGTGAATGGCAGTTGGTGGCAACAAAGAGCCATCACTTTGAAATTCATAGGGGGAATAGGGGGCAATAAAATCGGCAAAAATAGCCGCTAAATACAAGATTATCAGTACTATTGCTCCAAAACGTGCCAGAGGATTTTGTTTGAGCTTTTGCCACCAGTTCATTGATTTTCAGGGTTGTAAAAAAGTAATTATTGCGATCGCTCGTGTGGTTCTAAAGGACTAACCTTGGCTTTATATAGTAACTTGTCTTCTTGTTTATATCCTACATAACGTACCTCAACCATTTCTCCAGGCTCTGCCATTCCTTTCATCAGTTGATGCCACTGAGGATCGAAAGCTAATTTTTCCCCTACAGAAGCGATCTGTTCTAGCTTCCACTCTTCTAATAGTTGTTCTATAGGTTTAACTAAAGTCAATAGTCTGGCTGCTGGTAATTGAGGATTTTTACGAACTGCGGCAACAGCAGTGGGCCATTGTAATAGCCAAGATTCTATAGTGTGAATACTAACTTGTTGAAACTCTTCTTTTAAAGATTCTCGTTGTTGGGCTATTTGCTGCTGCAATCTTTGATATTCTTGCTGTAAGGATTCTAGGTTCGGGTCTTTTGATGATTCTTGTTGTTCTTCAACTTCAGTTTCTGTTTGAGATACAAAAGTTTCGATCAAGCGGTCTACAGAAATTTGTAAAGCCTCAGCAATTTTAGTAATCGTTCTCACAGATAAATTTAAAATCAATCCTCTTTGGATTCTAATTAAATGCAGTCGGGGAACTTCGGCAATTAAACTGAGTTCTTCTAAGTTAGATATATTGACTTTTTGCATCAATTTTTGTAACAGTTGCCTGTTAATTTCATAAGAAAATTGGCTCATATTAGGTGAAAAATCTAATCGCTCTAATTTTTACTCGATAAAACCTAAAGATGCTAGCCCACGCATTTTGAAGGCATGAATATAGCAGAATTTATTATTTAAATCTATTAAATAATTTACCTCTTCTGCCATCCTTATTCTTTCCCACCTGATTGATTATCAATATATTGTTTGATGACTTCTAATGGTGCGCCTCCACAAGAAATAATGCATTTCGAGTCATGCCATAATTTAGCATTTTTGCCCCAGTAGTATTGAGCTATTTCTGATTCGTATTTTTTTCTCAAAATTCTACTACTTGCTGATTTGAGAGAAGATACCAAATTAGAAATGTTGTTGTTTGGGTGTAAATCAATCAGCAAATGTAAATGGTCAGCCTCCCCTTGGCAGCCAGACAAAATAGACTGATTAGACTCAAGCACTCTTTGAAATACTTTTTTAGCATCTTCAATCATTTCTCTCGTGAGAACTTGGCGACGATATTTGGTTACGAAGATTACGTGCAAGCGAATAGAGAAAACAGAATGTGAAGCCTTTCTTAACTTAGTTAACATGACATTGACTGACCGTGTAGGATTTATTTTATCGACTGAAGCAATAAATTTATTAAACCATAGATGGCAATTAGAAGATATACATTTCGGCTGTACCCCAATAAAACTCAAGAACGAGTTTTGTTTGAGGCTCGTCGGCTTCATGCCTATTTGTATAATGCCTGGTAGGAGCGAGAAATATTGCACTACGAATGGTTTTCGTCCTGGTCGTTCCACCCACGATGCGATCGCTACAATTTACAACAGCATCAAACAAAAGGATAAATTCGTCCTAGATGTTGACATATCCAAATGTTTCGACCGCATCGACCACAGCTACCTAATTAAAAAACTGAACACCTACCCCACACTGGCAAGATTAATCAAATCATGGCTGAAAGCAGGGTGGGTATTTAGAGGACTCAGAGAAGAAAGCACCGAAGGAACTCCCCAAGGTGGCGTAATCAGCCCTCTATTAGCAAACGTGGCTCTTCACGGCATGGAAAATCGACTAAAGCAATTTGCTGAAAGTCCACCTATCAAAGGACTAAGCAAAAGTAGCAAACGGGATTCACTCTCGTTTGTAAGGTATGCCGATGACTTTGTGGTAATACATGAAAACCAAGATGTCATTTCACGTTCAAAAGAAATAATATCAGACTGGTTAAAGGAAGTGGGATTAGAGCTAAGTGAAGCGAAAACTAGAATCAGCCACACACTTAACTCCACTGGAAATAATAAAGCTGGATTTGAATTCCTCGGAATGAAGATGAAGCGTCAAAAATCTCAGCTAAAGCGCGAGGAGTTGGGGTAGTTCATTAGACCTCTTGCATAAGTCTATTAAGTATTTTTTCGTAACTTTTTAGTCCTTTGCGTGTAATTTTTCCTGTGCTAACATTGGGTCAACGTTTTCTCAGGTTGAAAATGGCATAAACAGGTACTTAAAAGTTGCCTCAACCAATGCCAATTTCTCTAATGACGTTTACTTCATCCAAATTAGCTAACTCATTTTCTATCGCGATGGAGCAGCAATAATAATGACTGCCGAATTGACCAATGGTCAGTCCCACGGGCTGACTTCTCAAATGCAATCAATTCATAAATTTATCGCTTCTAAGCAACTTAAGTTCTTTCAAAACTTAAAACAGCAGCATTTTAGCGGTCGAGTTGTTTTTCAAAATTGGCAAACAGAATGGATGTTTATTCTGTATCTCGGCAGGATTCTCTACGTTGTTGGCGGTAATCATCCTGTTAGAAGATGGCGGAGAAATTTAGCTTATTATTTTCCTCAGATGGCTTTTCAGTTGCAATCGGAATTGTCATTGATGGAAACTCAAATGATCGATGAAGTTTCTACTAGCTGGGACTATCATTTATTATATCTTTGGGTAAAACAGGAAAAAATTGACCTCGAACAAGCTACGAAAATGATTCGCGCTATAGTTACAGAGGTTTTATTTGATATTACTCAGGTGGGAGATGTTAGTTACAGCTTATATCCCCAGGCCGAACTCTGGCAGCCAAGATTAACGATGATCGATGCCGAACAACAAATTATCGATGCTTGGAAACTATGGCAAGAATGGCAGGAACTTAAAATTGCCCTACTATCTCCTAATTTAGCCCCTAAAGTTAAGGAAGCTGCAAAATTACGGGCTAAAACTTCTGAAAAAACCTATCAAGCTTTAATAAGATTATTAAATGGCAAAGATAGTTTACGAGATTTAGCTATTCGCAAACAAACTGGATTATTATTAGCAGCACGTTCGATTATTCCTTATATTCAGCTAGATTTTATCGAATTAGTAGAAATTCGGGATTTGCCGATTCCTATTACTATTTCTACCCAGAAAAAATTTGAATTTACATCTAATTTGGACGATCTTGATACCCATTCATCATATCCATTGGCACTACCACACCCCAAACAACCTTTAGTTGCTTATATTGAAAGCAATTCCATAGTCTGCCAAATTATGAAGAAAATTGTGACTGGTGCAGGTTACAATTTTATCAGTCAACATGACCCCTTGTCGGCGATCGCAATTCTTCTCGATAACCAGCCAGACATTATTTTTATTAATTTGGAATTAACTCAATCTAGTGGTTACGATCTCTGTAGTCAATTACGCCAACTCCCCTGCTTTCAGGATATTCCCATAATTCTCTTCAGTAAAAATATCAATTTGGTTGATCGCGTTAGAGTGAAAATGGTTGGCTGTACGGAATTGTTCGACCGCCCCTCAGAAGCAGGCTCGATTTTGAATATTATCAAAAAATATTGCGTTGCGCAGCAGTGAAAATAAGATTTTGCCCTCTAGCCCCTTCTCGCGCATTCCCTTGCCCCTTTCGTCGGCGCGGGGTCGCTTGCCAAGTTTGGGGCAATAAGAGCCAATAGACCTCTGGCATAAGTTATTCACCCCCTTGCCTTCAGGCTGTTTCATCTCGAGCAATTTTCGTAGGGGTCATTCGCCCTTACAGTTAAAAAACTAGGAGATGAGCAGAAGCCTGGAGTTTAAACTCCAGGCTAAGAGTGTAAGTCACCCGTTCCCCGCCTTGCAAAGGCGGGGCTTGCGGGTGACCGTTGGTCATCTAAAGATGACTAAAAACTATATTCAGTGGTCTTTAGACGACTTTATCTATAAGGCAGCGATTTTAATCGCTGACTGACTGACTGACTAAATCTTTGAACAACTAGACATTTTGAAACTACTTGCTCCCTTTGAATGGATATACTTGTAAGCATATAGGATTTCAGGAGCTACAAAAAGTATAAATTTATTAAATATTTTTAATATGTTTCAATTTAGACGCTCGTAACTCGTAGTGGGATGTGCCTCGCTCTACCCTCTGTTATTAAAACTAAGTCAGAGAGTGACTTTTGAGAACTCTAATTAATTCGCCAAACGTAAGCCGAAAATATCATGGCTATACTAATTCCCAAACTCAAGCCAACTAATACTTGAAAAGGAGTATGTCCCAATAATTCTTTAAGCCTTTCTTCGTTTAAGTTGTGTTCTTCTTGAAATAATTCATCGATAAGCTGGTTGAGAATTTTTGCTTGTTTTCCTGCCGCCTGACGAACTCCTGCTGCATCGTACATGACAATAATGGCAAACAAACAGGCGATCGCAAATTCTGAAGATGACCATCCCATAGTTAAACCAACGCTGGTAGCTAATGCCCCAACTAAAGCCGAATGTGCGCTAGGCATACCACCCGTTGTTACCAAATAACGAATATTGACTTTGCGATTTCTCACTAGCTCGATGATCAACTTTAATCCTTGAGCAGTCAGACAAGCTAAGAGGGCAACCACTAATACTTGATTGTGGAAAATATCAGCAACATCCTGCATGGTTTATTTATTCTTGCCTCAACATATATTTAGAAGGGATTTAGCGATCGCGAGTCACGATAAAATTAGCAATGGCGCGTAAGGGTTCGGCTTTTACTCCATAATCGGATAACTGAGCGATCGCTTCAGTAGTTAATTTTTGTGCTTGGGTTTTCGATTTTTCTAATCCCCACAAGCTTGGATAGGTCGCTTTTTGCGCTTGTAAGTCTTTTCCCGCAGTTTTACCCAATTGTTCATCCGTTGCCGTAATATCTAAAATGTCATCAATGATCTGGAAAGCCAGACCAATATTTTGTGCGTATTTGGATAATTTAGCTAGATCCCGTTCTTCGGCTCCTGCTAACATTGCTCCAGAGACTACTGAAGCTTCTAATAAAGCACCTGTTTTGTGGGTATGGATAAAACTTAAGGTTTCCGCGGAAATATCGCTTTTACCTTCTGATTCTAAATCTAGTACCTGACCTCCTACTAAACCAGCCGCACCGACAGTATGACCCAAACAAGCGATGACTTGCAATATTTTATCTGAAGCAACATTTTTAGTTTGAGTGGCAACATATTCAAAAGAATATGCTAAAAGTCCATCTCCTGCCAAAATTGCAATATCTTCTCCGTATACCTTATGATTAGTTAGTTTTCCCCGACGATAATCATCATTATCCATTGCTGGTAAATCGTCGTGAATCAAAGACATGGTGTGAATCATTTCTAAGGCACAAGCTGTAGGCATTGCCATCTCTACAGTACCCCCTAGCAATTCGCAAGTCGCCAAGCAGAGGATTGGACGTAGACGCTTACCACCAGCTAACAGAGAATAGCGCATGGCTTGATAAATTTTCTCTGGTCTGGCAATGGTAATTGAGCGGTCTAATGCTACTTCAACTAATTGTTTTTGTGCTTTGAGATAACCATCTAAGTCAAATACCGTAGATTGTTGTTCTCCTAGTTTGTCGTCCGTCTGTACCATATATTATCAGTGCGATGCTATGTTAACAAATTGAAAGCAAGCCTACTCTTTTCTGGGCTGGGTAATACTCACGAAGTCAGAAGAAGCCCTACGGCAGTCTCACGCATCCCAGGAGACCTCGGATGTCGCCACCTTGGCTTTTCAAGCCAGGGTCTCTTCCACGAAGTCAGAAGAAGCTCCGTCGTTTTACGGTGGAGTCTCTCTGAGCGATCCTCATACCCATTATTACTCGATTGGGGACTTTCTCTTGAAGAAAATTTGGGAATTAATTTCTATTTATTTTACGGCGATCGACTTATGCTATTTTTGCATCATTATTATACTCGTAATGTTATTTAGTAACAAAATACACAAAATCCTACCATACAATCGAAATTTAATAGATAAAGATAAAAAATCAAAGATTTATTTGTTGGTTCGGCTGCAAGCTTGGTTCTGCATTCAATAACTGTTTAAGAGCGCAAATTAAAGGAGAAATTATCCATGGTAGGCACTGCAAAACCCCAAAAATTGAACAAATTTGAACAATTCAAAGCTGAAAAAGACGGATTATCGGTGAAAGATGAATTGGAAAAATTGGCCGAACTTGGTTGGGAAGCGGTAGATAAAACCGATCTTGAACACCGTCTCAAATGGTTAGGAATTTTTTATCGTCCCGTTACTCCTGGAAAGTTTATGTTGCGGATGCGTACTCCTAATGGCATTGTTAGCAGCGAACAAATGAGAGTTTATGGGGAAATTGTACAGCGTTATGGAGAAGATGGCAGCGCGGATATTACTACGCGACAAAATATGCAATTGCGGGGTATTCGTCTCGAAGATATTCCCGAAATTTTTCAACGCTTCCAAACAGTAGGATTGACTTCGGTACAATCTGGCATGGATAACGTGCGTAACATTACGGGTTCGCCGATGGCAGGGATTGATAGTTCCGAATTAATCGACACTCGTGAATTAGTGCAGAAAGTACAGGATATGATTACCAATAGCGGCAGAGGTAATTATGATTTTACCAATTTACCCCGTAAATTCAATATCGCCATTGAAGGAGGACGAGATAACTCTGTTCATGCTGAAATTAACGACATTGCCTTCGTTCCTGCCTATAGAAATGGAGAATTAGGGTTTAATGTCTTAGTTGGTGGGTTTTTCTCTGCCAAGCGAGTTGCTGCCGCCATCCCTCTAAATGCTTGGGTAGGTAATAATGATGATGTTGTAGAGTTATCCCGTGCTATTTTAACTGTATATCGCGATCGCGGCAGTCGTGCTAATCGTCAAAAATCGCGAATGATGTGGTTGATTGATGAATTGGGTTTAGAGAAATTTCGGGCTTTAGTAGAAGCAGAATTTGGCAAACCTCTGGCGACTGCAACGGAAGAGGATTTAATTGATTGGGAAAAACGTGACCATTTAGGAGTATTCCAGCAAAAACAACCTGGGTTGAATTATGTAGGAATGCACGTCCCAGCAGGAAGATTACAAGCGCAAGATTTATTTGATTTCGCTAGAATTGCCGAGGTATATGGTAATGGAGAAATTCGTTTAACTGTAGAACAAAATGTCATTATTCCTCATATCCCCGATGAAAATTTAGATGGGTTTTTAGCCGAACCTTTATTGCAGAAATTCACCCTCAAACCCAATAGCTTAGAAAGATCTTTAGTATCTTGTACAGGAGCGCAATTTTGTAACTTTGCTTTAGTTGAAACCAAAAATCGGGCTTTAGCTTTAGCTAGACAACTAGATGCAGAATTGGAAATACCCAAAACAGTACGCATTCATTGGACTGGTTGTCCTAATTCTTGCGGTCAACCTCAAGTAGCCGATATCGGTTTTATGGGAACTAAAGTACGTAAAGATGGGAAAACTGTAGAAGGTGTAGATCTATATATGGGTGGTAAAGTAGGTAAAGATGCCAAGTTAGGAAGTCGTGTCGAAAAAGGCATTCCTTGCGACGATCTCAAGTCAACTTTAAAAGCAATTTTAATCGAACAATTTGATGCTAAACCCGTCAGTCAGTAATAAGTTTTTAGTTTTTAGTTTCTTACTCTTGACTTTTGACTTCTGACTTCAATGATTCAACATCTATTGTTTATTTTTGGACAATAGACTGACTATTTTTAGATTCTATAAATAGACAATATTTATAGCTGCTAACCCCAAAAACAATTAATACTATTAAAGCAGAAAGAATAGCTGACCGTTCAAACATTTGTGATATTCCTAATAGATTCATCTTTAATTGTCAGCAAAAATTTTCTCTTTGCCATTAGTTATTTCACAGAAATATCTTGAAGAGATGTTAAAAAAAAATCCGTATTTATCTCTATAAATAGTTATTTATTCGTAGATAAATGATCGCAATCTTGCTAAATTTATAGCCAATTGCCAAGTAAAACATAAGGAGCCCAGTAAAATGGGTGTTTATACCAACGACTGTGAAGTAAAGTTAACTGAGCTTGTCTGACAGCTTCAGCTTTGGCGATCGGTTTTTGAGCTAGTTGTTGATAAAATTGGCTCATTAATTCGGCTGTAGCGCGATCGTTTACCGACCACAAGGTTGCCAAAGTACTTCTCGCACCTGCTCTGACTGCCATCCCTGCTAATCCCAAAGCTGCCCACTTATCTCCACTAGCGGTTTGGCAAGCACTGAGAACTAAAAGTTCGATCGCTTTTTCTTGATTAGGAGTTCTAGTTTGTAAGATATTATCTAATTTATTAATATTAATTCGACTATCCCAAGCTAATAAAAAAGTATCTTCTAGAGAAGAACTAAACTGACCATGAGTGGCGATGTGAATGATAGGATAATCAGAAAATTTTATTTCTTGTTGCAGTGCGTCAATTGTAAAATCTTCATTGAGTAAAATAACACTATTAACTTGCTCTTGAATAGCTTGAAGTTCCGAATCGACAAAATTTAAAGCTGAAAATCCTTGATGTTGTTTGCTCAATCCAGCAGCAATAGTTTTTAGTTGAACTTTTTCTAAAGGACGGGGTTCTAGTAACTGTAAACCTGGAGTTAAAGCTACACTATACTGCTCGATTAAATAATGTTTGCCATCATGTAAAGCACTAAGAGGAATGTTACGTAAAACTCCATCAGGAACGAAGACTAAAGTTTTAATTTCACTACGAATTAAATCTTTTAGGGCAGGGCGAATCAACCAATCGTATAATTTACGAGATGGTGCATAAAATTTACGGCGACTGCGAATTACCAGACTCTGACGGAATTGTTCGATAACTTTTTCTAATTTATCTTTAGCAATGGTAGTTGAGTAATGCTGTAAGGGTTGTTGGGGTAAACTGAGAATTACTTCCAAGCGATCGCCTAAAATAATCGGATAGATGACGGCAGCGTGACTATCTAAGCCATCTATCTCCACTGCTTGAGCATCTAAACAAGCTTCGCGGAAAAAGTTATGTAATTCGGCTAGCTGCAATGACTCGATTACATTACGTCCATCTTCTAAATTAGTCTGACTGATGGTTTTCTCGGAGTTGGTAGTCACCCGTTCCCCGTCTTGAAAAGACGGGGCTTGCGGGTGACCGTTGGTCAATAATAAACTAATTAAACCGCGATAAACTGGTTCGACAGTTTCATGAAAAGAATACTGAAGATCGGGGTCGATCGCTACTAAATCTTGACTGAGAGATTTGAGTAATTCTACAGCTTGAGAATAATGAGCGATCGCACTCGAACGTTGTTGTTGAGCCTGACTAATTCTACCTAACTGCCATTGCCAGAGATAGCTAATTTCAGCTGCATTGAGATTCTGAGCGATAATTAATGCTTGTTGAGTATGCCGTCGTCCTTGTTCCCAACGTCCCAGTTGTTCGTCGATTTGACCCTGCAAACCCCAAGCATAAGACTCGACTCGTCTCCCGCCAAGAGTTACAGCTTGTTGAATAATTATAGTAAGATTTGTTTCTATTACTTCCCAAGTAGGAGTATGATTTAACTCGACTTTATTTAAGACAGCTTTTTGACGTAGTTTGATTAAATTATGGGCGAAATTAATTTGATGATTGAGATTAATTTTATTAGGGGATAAATTGTTTAATAAGGTTTGAATTTCGGGAATTAATTGCTCGCTGCGCTGCCAGTACTGGGTATTTAAAAGTAGGTTGAACTGCGCTAAATTAATTTGAAGCGGTAAATTAGTTTTCAGACAAGAGCGATCGCCTTGACAGGTTCTCAATCCCTGTTGATATCTTTCTAAAGCTTTTACTTCATTACCATGGCTGCGTAAAGTATTGCCTAATGCTAGCAAGGTTTTAACTTCTTCTAAGGTGGATTTTAACTCTACAGCCACAGCCAAACTCTGTTCTAATACTTCTTGCGATCGCTCAATTCGACCAACTGAACGCAGCAAATCGCCATAATTTCTGAGTCCTGCGGCTTTAATCGTCGAATTAGGCTGTTGTACTAAACTAGCTTCTACTTGAGTGAGGATTTTAACTGCACGATGATATAGTCCCAAGTTTTTTAAAGCAATCCCTTGGTTGATTGCAGTTCTAATCAATCCCAGTTCATCTCCTACCCGTCGATAATTAACAGCTGCCTGTTGCCAAGTAGCGATCGCGCCTTCCGAATTTCCTTGGTTGAGTTGTATAATACCCTGATTGTTTAATACCTGGGCTAAGGTGCGATCGCGATCGCTTGGAGAAAATGTTCCTTCTTTACCGAGTAAATTCAGGCTTTCAGCAATAATTTTTGTAGATGTATCCCAATCTCCTAGTTGACTGTAAGCTAGGGCAATATTACTCAAAACCCGACTGCGACTGAGTAAATCCCCCAAACGACTATAGGCTAAATCTGCTTTTTGCCATAAATTAAGTGCTTCCTCAAACTGATTGACAGCGTACAACTGTTTGCCTTGTTCTTCAAGCAATAAAGCATTGGTTTCTGTCTCAACTATATTTTTGGTTGGTGGCACTGTAGCTAAAACCTGTGGGAGATTAAAATTGATGGCGATCGCTACGACAAGGAACAATCCTATTAACCAGCAAGTGATTAACAACCAATAACGCCGTTTCAGTTGAGCAAACATAAGGGAATTAATAATTCTAAAAGAATTAATTGTCAGAAGTTCTTTTGCGGCAAATTACCGTCCATCATACTCAATGAACATCAGGATTGGTGTGGAGATAACTTCTAATCTTTATTCCCTGCTAAAACATTCTGCCATACTCAAGCGATCGCGGTTTATTTTAGAGTTACCTCTTGCATTTGTCCAAATAGTTTGCTAACATTAGCAATGTTGCTGGCGTAGCTCAGTTGGTAGAGCAGCTGATTTGTAATCAGCCGGTCGCAAGTTCGAGTCTTGTTGCCAGCTTCACTCTCTTACTCCCTTGCTGATTACCATTCAGCTTTTTACAACTTCGCTTCAAAGTATCTCAAAAACAAATTAGGCTTTACTATTCCCCAATTATTCCCCAATAATATATTTTCATACACTTTGAATTATGACAGTTTAGCAATTGTCACATAATAACCGCCTAAAATACTTGCGAGTACAAGCATTCCTATACTTCGGGGTATACGCCCATAAAAAAAAGGCGACGCACACGCCACCTTTAGCAACCATAAAACTGTCATTTTGTCAAATCGCGGATTCAGTCCATTTTTAGC
>JBHJNX010000024.1:0-14975 GCA_050330335.1 Pleurocapsa sp.
GTCGTAAACAAACGAGTATTTTCCGTTATGGTCTTGACTACCTTCGTTCCATTGTCACTGACTTAGATCTTAAACAAGATGAATTTTTGCATTCTCTACAATTTTTGTCCTGTACTTAGCTAATAATTATAGCTAAAATTTTTTAGGCTCAAAAGTTGACTGCAACCCCGACTAAAAAGAATTTTATCTCAATAATTTTTCATAAAAAGTTAATTGTCTTGTGGCTAAGGCTTGATTGGTATATAGTTTCATCACGCGATCGCGTCCTTGTTGTGCTAATTTATGAGTTAATTTGGGGTCTTTAATTAACTTTTCTAAGCAATCTTTTAAAGCTTTCCTATCACCTTCGGGAAAGATTAAACCAGCATCTTCGATTACATGAGGAATTTCGCCAGAATCAGAACCAATTACGGCTACACCACAAGCCATTGCTTCGATTAAAACATGACCGAATTGTTCTTTCCAACCAGCCGCGCTAAGAGTTTTAAATCGATAAGTAGTTTCGGAGGGTAATAGTAAAACATCCATTAAATTAATGTAGCGAGGTACAGCATCGTGAGGTACGCTCTCTATCATAATTAATCTATCTGTAATTCCTGCTGCTGTTGCAGTTTGTTGGATAGTTGCTTTAAGTTCTCCTCTACCCAAGAGTAATAGTTTCCAGGATAAATCTTTGAGTTGAGTTAAGGCTTGAATTAAAGTTAAAATACCTTTTTCCGGGACAAATCTACCGACAAAACCAATAACAAAATCATCGGGTTTTAGGTTAAATTTAGCTGCTAATTCTGGTTGTGGTTGGGGAGAAAATAACTTTTCATCTACTCCTAATTGGGGCATGACTATGGTAGAGTTTTTGTAGCCATGTTCCCGTAAAATATCTGCTCCGTCTTGATTGCCAGCAATTAAGCCGTGAGTATTATTTAAATTGTACGTTTCTAAAGCAGAGATGGCAAATTTATTAGTGTAGGGAAGATTCCACCAAGTAAAGAAAACGTTTTTTGCTTGCAGATTTAGGAATTTATTGAGAGTGATTAATTGAGCATATAATAGAGATTTTGCTCCCTGCTCAACTTGAATAATATCTGGTTGAATTTTCTTTAAAATATTAATTATTTCAGGTTTAAAAAATAATAATCCTTGATTGTTTTCGCTGAAATTGGCAACAGGAATTCGAGAAAAATTACCTTCAGATAGGGGTAAAGATTCAATAATTTTATTTTGAACTCCACCAGGTCGCCATCGTTGAGGAACGAGGATCGTTACTTTAATATCCGATCGCAACTTAGACAATTCTCTTAATTTCTCACAATTTAAATCGACAATATAAGTATGGCTGGCAACTAAAATTTTCATTTACTATTTAATCTCTAATGATCAATGTATTAAATCTTCGATGAATCGAGATGACTGTAAATTTGTCCATCATTCCATAAACCGATAATTTGAGTTTTTACAGCATCTAAAAAACCTAAAATATAGAAAACTAAACGAGTCACAATTTTAATAGGAGAACCACTTTTATTACAGGGAGGATGTCCTAAAACATGACAATCAAATAACTTGGCATAGAGACGTAATTGCTGTGATAGAGTTAAATTTTTTAAGGCCATTAAAAAGTGATTGTGATAGAAAGTAAACTGATATTCGAGCGATCGCGTGCTAATATCATGACAGCCTCCCGTTTCTTCTCCTAAGTGAACCAAATTAGCTGCCGGATCGTACCAAATTTGATATCCCGTCTGGCGCAACCGTAAACAAAAATCAGACTCTTCTCGCACCGCACTACCGCGAAATCTTTCATCAAACCAAACTCCGTGTTTAGTAAAAATATCCCGCCGAAACGACATATTACAGCCTCTAGCAGAAATAACTCTCTGGGGTTTAGTAGTGTGAACTAAATCGATATGATACCAAGCAATACCAGGATCCATCGCCACAGGTGGTAAATAATCGATTGTATACTCGTCGCCAGTTTTAGTAGCGTAATCTGCCAACTTCATGCGATCAAAAACTCTTCCCGCTACTGCGCCAATTTGAGGATTATCCTGATAGTTTTTAGCATGAGCTTGTAAATATCCGACTGGCAATTTAATATCATCATCGATAAATAAAATAATCTCTCCCTTGCTATGTCTGATGCCATAATTTCTGGCCCCTGGTAAACTCGCCCAGTTAACTTTATACCAGTGTATTTTTTGCTCTTGTTCTAATTGTTCTAAGCAACTAATTGTTTCTGGTTTGTGTTGTTGAGTCTGATCGATTACTAAAACTTCAAACTGAGCATAGTCTTGTTGTAATACATCTTGAATCGATTCAATTAAAATTTCTTCTCTACCATAGGTGGGAATAATGACAGAAATCACAGGCAACATAAGCATTTGAAAATTAAATATCTTAAAAAGTAGTCACACTCCAAAAATGCAACTACCTATTTTGAATATTCCCTATTTGCCCTACAATCTCGACATTGAATAATTAATCTTTAAGATATCCTTGATCCATCAGAAGATTAGGTTGTTTGGCTGCCGCTACTGCGATCACATCGCAACGTTCGTTTTCGGCTATTCCTGCATGACCTTTAACCCAAACAAAGTTTACTTCATGTTTTTGACATAAATCCAATAATTCTTGCCACAGATCTCGATTTTTGGCTTTTTCTTTCTTATTGCGCTTCCAACCATTAGCCTGCCAGCGTTTTGCCCAACCCTGATTAATAGCATCAACAATGTATTTAGAATCACTATGGAGAATAACTTTAGATTTAGTTGTTAGAGATTTTAATGCAGCGATCGCAGCCATCATCTCCATGCGGTTATTAGTGGTTAGTTTATATCCTCCCGATATTTCTCGACGCTGTGTACCATCAATCAACACCGCACCATATCCACCTGCACCAGGATTACCAGTGCAAGCACCATCAGTATAAATTATAATCTGTTTGGCTTGATTCATAGAAAATTACTCTATTAGGGTAGTTGTAGGCTTAGAAAATTTTTTCTCTGAAACCCTACCATAAAATCATTACCAACATTTGAAAAGCTACTGCATAATTTATTTGGTTTGGCGCGATCGCATCTGGTGTTTAATTTATCTTTAGTTTGCTAATGAATCTTAACAATGTGCGTGTTTTAGTTGATGGTTATAATCTAGAGTTGCAGCAGGGTACTGGAGTTAAAACTTATGGAGTTAGTTTGATTCAAGCTTTAAACAAGTTAGAAGCTGAAATTAGCATACTGTATAGTCTTTCTTTTAAAACTAATAAAAAACAGGCTGCTGAGGTAACAGAGGCTTTATTTTTCGATCCCAATTCCCGAAGTGTTAGTAATTATCAAAGAATTGTTTATTATTTAAAAACTTTAATTTCATTTTCTCTAAAAATCCAGCAATTAAATTTAAGTAATAGTGTAATTCACGATCGCCAAGATATAGTTGCCAATGAAATTCTCAAGTATAGCAAAGTTTTAAACTCTCCTTTATGTTATCAATTAGCAAATACGGGATTTAAAAAATTTACCCTAGAACAAAAAATAAAAACTCCACAACCAATTGATATTTGGCACGCTACATATCCTTTACCCATTTCAGTGCAGGGAGCCAAAAAAATTACTACCATCCACGATTTAATTCCTCTGCGCTTGCCCTATACTACTTTAGATGATAAAGATTTTTTCCATAAACTAATTAAGAAGGCGATCGCAACTTCAGATTTAATTATTACTGTTTCAGAAAATACTCGCCAAGATTTAATTAAAATTTATGATTGTCCTGAAGAAAAAATAGAAATTACTTATCAGCCGATTGCTATTGATCGCCACGCTCAACGAGAAGACCGCTTGGGAATCTATTTAAAAAAGTATAACTTAAAATATCAACAATATATTTTATTTGTTGGGGCGATTGAACCTAAGAAAAATCTTGGTCGCTTAATTGATGCCTATGCCATGTCTTCTACTACCATGCCATTAGTAATTGTAGGTAAAAAAGGATGGTTATGGGAAAAAGATTTAGCCAAAATTGACTTTTTATCTGATAAACAAGCGATCATACTCGATTATATTGCCAAAGAAGATTTAAAGTATTTATATCAAGGTGCTTATTGTTTGGTTTTCCCTTCTCTCTATGAAGGATTTGGTTTACCACCCCTAGAAGCCATGAATTTTGGTTGTCCCGTAATTACTTCTAATGTTTCTTCCCTACCAGAAGTATGCGGTGATGCAGCTTTATACATTGACCCTTATGATACAGATGGTTTAGCCGATACACTAGAGCGTTTGATTAGCGATCGCTCTTTAAGAGAAAATTTAGTTAAAGCAGGAAAAATTAGAGCCGATCTTTTTAGTTCGGAAAACTATCTTAAAAGATTATTATTAGCCTATCAAAAGGTTTTATCATCTGACAAAAAATAAACTGAGGGGAGGAAGCAATTGAAAAAAATCGAAGCTGTAATTCATGCTCATAAACTAGATGATGTTAAATTAGCACTGGTTAATTCTGGAATCATCGGCATGACCATATCAGATGTCAAAGGATTCGGTCATCGTCAGGGAAATACTACTGTTTATCGAGGTAATGAATTAAAAATTGAATTTGTTTCTAAAATCAAAATTGAAGTAGTTGTAGAAGAGGAACAAGCAGATTTAGTAGTTGCCCAAATTTCCCTTGCAGGTCGCACAGGAGAAATTGGCGATGGTAAAATCATCCTATCTACCATAGAAGAAATTGTGAGAATTAGAACCTCAGAAACAGGATTTGCAGCAATTTAACTAATTTTCGCAATTATTCGGTTAAATCATTTTGGGGTGGTGAGACGGCAGTTTTGGGAATTCTTACGGCTGGTTTATTTACGGCTACCGCTACCATTACTGGTTGAGCAAACGTCTCTGGAGTAGATTGTGCTAATCTAAGCCCTGGTGAATTAACACCCGGAACTATACCAGATAAAGTTGCCAATAAAGTTGCGGCGATCGCCCCTCCTCCCCAAATACAGCAACGTTTTTTCCAGCGATCGCGGTCTAGTTGTTGAAAAACTTCCGTTGACACGGCTTTTACCGAGACTCTAGGAGGTGTAGGAATTTTCTGCATCTGGGTCTGCAATTTTAACAGCTGAAGATAAGTTGTTTTAATTTCTGGTTTGGTGTCCAACCACTCAGCAACACAATTGCGTTCAGCTGGAGTTAATTCGCCATCTATGTAAGCACTTAGTAACTCAAAATAATCTAGTTCGGAACTACAGTTCCGTAAATCATCAAAATTAGATGTCATTCTGGTATCACCACATAATAATTTAATTAATAGGGCTAACTGAAAAAAAATAGAGGCTAATAACAGAAACGAAAACTCGTGCTATGGTTAGCTGGTACTACTAATTTACTCGTCATTAAGATAGTTTTGCAATACCGATTGTAATTTTAGTCTAGCTCTGGCGATTCTCGATTTTACAGTGCCTAAAGATACTCCTGTAATTTCGGCGATTTCTTCGTAAGCTAAACCTTCAATTTCACGCAAGACAATAGTGGTACGGAAGG
Organism: Pleurocapsa sp.; assembly: GCA_050330335.1. GTDB lineage: Bacteria > Cyanobacteriota > Cyanobacteriia > Cyanobacteriales > Xenococcaceae > Waterburya. Next base: position 5,526 of record JBHJNX010000024.1, read on the forward strand.
TTTCGGGAAGTTGGGTAATTGCTAATTTCAAATGGTCGTAAAATTCTTGGGTAGTCAGGTCTTCATCTGGACTGGGGGTATCAGCTGCTAATTCCCAATTCATCTGACCATCTTTTAAGTTGCGGGGTGCATCCAAAGAAAGAGGTTCGGCAGTTCGCTTTCGCTTGCGTAGTTCATCGTAAAACAAATTAGTTGCAATACGACTGAGCCAGCCACGAAATTTAGCAGGTTCTTGAAGGCGGTTGATATTACGATAAACTCGAATCCAGACTTCCTGTGCTAAATCAGCCCGTTCTTCCCAATCAGGAGCTAAATGATAAAAAAGTCGGTTTAAATGAGACTGATATCTTCTAAGTAATTCGGCAAAAGCAGCCCGATCTGGCTGTGCATCCTGTTGACAGCGCACAATCAAATCGTAGTTAGAGAGTTTTTCGGGGGACACTAATTCTTTAGCCTTCCTCACCTCAACTCTTGACCATGATACAGGAAGAGATTGACTCATGAATTTAAATTAAGCGCAATGATAGAACTATACGGAAGACACAGACTAGATTTGGCGGCAAAAAGTTCCTGTCCCAGTATTTAAGACTGTGATTGTTGTTCGTAATCAGGAGCATAATCTTGTAACAAACTGCTAAGTTGATTGGCTATGCTAGCATCTTGTTTAGTACTGAGGGCGCGTCGTTCGGGGAAAAATTCCGGTCGGTCTAAATAACGGGCGATCGCCTCAGTTACTTGTTGGCTAATCAATTCTTGTAGTTCTTCTCTAGCTCTCTGACGCTGATAATTTGCCCCTTCTTCGGTTGTAGCGTATAAAGGTGGCAGACGATTGAGAGCATAGGCAGCAATATCACCCACATCTAGAGAGGTTTCGCTAGCCTGTTCGATCTCGGCTACGCGAGTAATTGCCTCACTCAGTACCAATTCCTCCATGACATTGATAAACTGCTTGCGAGGAACAGCCACCACTTCGCCAGTTAATAGACAACCCATAAGCTTATCCAAAGCCATGTATTCTTCTACTGACAATTCAGCCGCCGTATCACAAATACGGCCTACTTCTGCTTCCATAGTTGGAGTTAGATAGCCATCAGCAAGAGCTTGTTCGACAATCTTAGTAATTCCCATCGTTACCCAGAGTCTAAATTTTAAATTTAATTAACCTTCCGACCCATCTTAATCTTTATTGCTAGCGATCGAAAAGAGCGATCAGAGAAAAAAGATCAAGGATAAAGACTTAAAACCAATCACCGCCTCAATCAATACCTTGAAATCTCCAGGGGACTGGATCTACTGACACTCCATGAACGTAGAAACCCCAGTGCAAATGTGGTCCTGTAGAAGCTCCTGTATTTCCAATGGTAGCTATTTTTTGACCAGCTTCAACTACATCTCCCTCTTGAACGTAAATATCTTGCAGGTGGATTAAAATACTGACTACTCCCTGACCATGATCGATACCAATAGTATTACCATGAACATGAAAATCTTGGTCTTCTTCACCGATTAATCTAATTGTACCTGCGGCAGGAGCTACCACTGATGAACCAGCAGCCCCTGCATAGTCTACTCCTCTGTGATAGTAGTCGTTGGCAAAAACTCCATTGTAATAACGACGTACACCAAATACTGTAGAAACTCTAGCAGTACTGGGAGCAACTAAAGCACCTTGCCACATTTTGGTGGGAGTTACTAAATTTTTGAATTCACTGACTCGGTCTAGTTCGGTTTGAGTAGCCGGTCTAGAGGCTTTGCCACTCAACCAAATACGCTGTAAGGGAAAAACACGATTTTTTAACCATACTCCTAAGTTACTAGTTTTACCGTCTCCGTTAACTTGTAGGGTCATTTTGCCAGGAGAATTTAACGGAGAAGTAGGAATTAAGGCACGATAGCTATTTCCCATGTCGAATACAGGATATTGTTTGCCATCAACAGTAACAGTTGGTGTCACACTAGAATCATCGGTATGGATCGCCACAGAAATTGTATCTCCCAATTGAGGAGTTTTGGGACTGATGTTTACTTCTAACGCCTTAACAGGGATAGCGATCGCCATTACCAAAATCGTGGTTATCCCCGAAATGTTTACTCTCAAAGCATCCGACATAAATTTAGTTGTTATGGTCCATTCAAATAGTAGCCAGTGTATTCGATCTGAGTCTCAACTATAGCAATTGTTGAGATTTGTGATTGTTTCTCGTAGGAAAGGACTCGGTTTTTTGTAGGATGTTTATAGAGATTAAAGCCAAAACCAACGTGCTTTAAATATTGGTACGGTTCTTATTTAAGAAAACTATAGATGAGTATTTCTAATTCTGTGGTGGCTCAATTGTTGACAACTTGCGAGGGTTGGCGACCACAAATGTACTTTAAATCTTCTCTGACGGCGTTATCTCATGCTATGGAAGATTTAGTATTGACAGATTCAGATCGACCCCTAGTAATTGCTAGTTTTCAGAGAGAACGTTACTATCGTCAGGAAGCTCATCGCTATCGGCGTATTGCTCAAAAAACCGATCAAGTTTACGTATTAGCTGCACCAGAAGCTGAGTTTACCAATAGTTCTGATGTTTATGAAACCATTGCCTTTGAATCTGATGATGCTTTGGCACTAGAGTGGCATTTAGTTGTTGTTGGCCAGAATTACAGCAGTTGTCTGGTTTGTCACGAAAAAATTGCTCATCAAGAAGAAACTAAAGCTACTTCAGCGATGGATACCAATCGTCGCTTTGAAGGAATTTGGACGTTTGATCGCAACGTTAGTTTACAGGCTGCTACAATTTTGCTCGATCGCATTGCTGTCTATCGACCAGAATTAAAACCTAAAATTAAACAAGCACGCCGGCTTTATTTATCTTCTTCATCTCCAGCCACAACCAAAGAATTATTAAGGGAATCTCCCATCACCAATCCCGATCCCTTTGTACAGAGATTAGTAACCTATTTACAAGCCAGCCAATATAAGCTACTCAAAGCTAATAAGTCTCTGGCATCAAAACAGCAAAAAGAACAGTTACTTAATTCTGTTAGTAGTTCCGTCAGGCGATCGCTGCATACTGCCGAAATCTTACAAATGGCAGTACAAAAACTAGGGGAAGGGTTAGGGGTGTGTCGCTGTATTATTTATCGCTGTAACGAACGAGATTTAACTACAGCGATCGATGGAGAGTTTACCAGTCCTGGTATTAAATCAGTTCAAGGGCAAACCTGGCAACTTCGAGATAATCCTCTATTTGAAGCGGCGATTTCCTCCAGGGAAACTGTCAGTATTGACGATACCTCAAAAGATGAGCGGATTACCAAACACGCATGGGACAAGGGAACGGGACAATATTTACAAAACTTAATTCAAGAATATTCCATCTCCTCTTGGCTGTTAGTACCTGTATTTTATCAAGACCGACTTTTAGGGGTAATCGAATTACATCACTGTGGAAGAGACCCTGGCTTGAAAAGCCAGGGCTTCCTTCCACTTCGTGAAGCTACCCCCATTGTCTGGAAAAGCGATGATATATCCTTAGTAGATGCGATCGCTACTCAAGTTGGTGTGGCATTGATTCAAGCCGAAGCTTATGCCGATTTAGAAGACCTTAACGAACAATTAGAGGCATTAGACCGAACTCGTTCTAATTTAGTGGCGATCGTCGGACACGAACTACGTACCCCTCTATCTACAATTCAAGTTTGTTTAGAGAGTTTGGCAAGTGAACCCGATATCTCCCCAGAATTGAGCCAGATAATGCTGAGTACGGCTTTAAATGATGCTGAAAGGATGCGTAACCTAGTTCAAGATTTTCTAACCCTTTCTCGTTTAGAAAGTGGACGAATCGAGTGGAATTTAGAAACCCTTTCCATTAGCGAATGTATTGATTTGGCAATCAGTAACGTCAAAGCCAGAAACAACGACCGCTCTCTACCCAAAATTAAAAATTTAACCCAAAGTGATTTACCCCTGATACAGGTGGATGGTGAATGGCTGGTAGAAGTATTAGCAAAATTAATTGATAATGCTTGTAAGTTTACTAATGCTGATGGAAAAATTACAGTGGGAGTTAAAACCAATGGAGGTGAATTGTTAGAGATCACCGTATCCGATACAGGTCGAGGAATCGAATCGGCTCGCTTAGAAACAGTATTTGATCGCTTTTACCAAGAAGAAGGCGCATTACGCCGCAGCGCGGGAGGTACAGGACTGGGATTGGCAATCTGTCGCCAAATCGTGCAGAATTGGGGTGGTAAGATCTGGGCAGAATCAGCAGGTAAAGACCGAGGCAGCAAGTTTCACTTTACCATTCCCATTGTTTCGAGTTCAGTAAGTAGTAAGTAGGGGGCGAATGGCTATTCGCCCGTACAAGTTGTAAGTGATCAATGCCTCCTTGCTTCAAAAAACTGTTACAGTTCTTGACGAATTTATCAGCTTGCCCTGAACTCAGTGATAGGATGCCGTAAATACCTTTAATGAGGATTTTTATAAATATGGCGGAACAAGAAACTACTCTTTCTGGAAAACCCCCGAAATTTGGTGGCAGCACGGGCGGCTTGCTAACCAAAGCAGAGGTAGAAGAAAAATATGCGATTACTTGGACTAGTACTAAAGAACAAGTATTTGAAATGCCCACTGCTGGTGCAGCTATTATGAATGAAGGTGAAAACCTGGTTTATTTAGCTCGCAAAGAACAGTGCTTGGCTTTAGGCGCACAGTTAAGAAGTAAATTTAAGCCTAGAATTCAAGATTATAAAATTTATCGCATTTTTCCCAGTGGTGAAATTCAGTATCTGCACCCCGCAGATGGTGTGTTTCCTGAAAAAGTTAATGAAGGTCGGGAATACAACGGTAAAAAAGACCGTAATATTGGCAGCAACCCCGAACCTGCAACTATAAAATTCTCTGGTAAAGCTCCTTACGAAGTGTAAGGCAACAACAACCAAATAGTGGGATGAAAGCAAGAACTTAAGATTCTTTATTTCATCCCTTCATTAATTAATTGCGATAATTGCGGTCGGAATCAAGCAATAATTAAACTGATATCTCGCGCTATCATCTGCGCTGTTCGGATAACTTTAATCTAAGAAATAACTGATTTGGTTGATGGTGTTCCCCAATTTCGATCGCTTTTGTGAACTAGCCCAACAGGGTAATTTTGTTCCTCTATATCAAGAGTTAGTAGCTGACTTAGAGACTCCCGTATCGGCTTGGTATAAAGTCTGTGCGGGTCAACCATATAATTTTTTATTAGAGTCAGTAGAAGGAGGTGAAAAACTCGGTCGCTATAGCTTTTTGGGTTGCGACCCGATGTGGGTATTAGAAGCCAGAGGAGAAACCACTAGACAAAATCATCGCGATGGTTCTGTTACCGAGTTTCGGGGTAATCCCTTGGAAATTCTCTCTGAATGTCTAGCAGCAATTCATCCTGTTAAATTGCCCCAGTTACCCCCAGGTATTGGCGGTTTATTTGGGGTTTGGGGATATGAATTAATTCGCTGGATTGAACCCAGAGTTAAGGTATATCCTGCTACACCTGAAGACTTGCCTGATGGGGTGTGGATGCAGGTAGATAACTTGATTATTTTCGATCAGGTAAAACGCAAGATTTGGGCGATCGCCTATGCTGACTTACGGCAGACTAACGACCTACAACAAGCTTATCTAACCGCAAGCGATCGCATTAATAAATTAATTCTTAAATTACAGTTACCCCTTCCGATAGAAGCAAAATCTTTAGAGTGGAAAGACGGGAATCAACTGAGTCAGAAAAATATTCCAGATTTAGTTTACTGTAGCAATACCGACCAACAAGTTTTTTGTGATAACGTCAACAAAGCGAAAGAATATATTCGTGCTGGCGATATCTTTCAAGTGGTAGTTTCGCAAAAGTTGTCTACTATCTATCGCGGTCATCCTTTCAATCTCTATCGTTCCTTAAGACTGATCAATCCTTCTCCTTACATGAGCTACTATCAATTTGGGGAGTGGCAGCTTATCGGTTCTTCTCCAGAGGTGATGGTCAAAGCCGAACGACAACCAAATGGTAAAATAGAAGCAACCTTAAGACCGATCGCGGGAACTCGTCCTAGAGGTAAAACTTTTAAAGAAGATGAAGCTTTAGCATTAGATTTATTACAAGACCCCAAAGAAATTGCCGAACACATAATGTTAGTGGATTTGGGACGTAACGATCTGGGGCGGGTTTGTGTTAAGGGTAGCGTTAGAGTTGATGAATTGATGGTGATCGAACGTTATTCTCATGTGATGCACATTGTCAGCAATGTTGTAGGGGAATTAGAACCAGATAAAACTGCCTGGGACTTACTTAAAGCCTGTTTCCCTGCTGGAACCGTAAGTGGCGCGCCTAAAATTCGGGCAATGGAAATTATTAACGAACTAGAACCAGAACGGCGAGGTCCTTATTCGGGAGTTTATGGTTACTATGATTTTGAGGGGCAGTTAAACAGTGCCATTACGATTCGCACGATGATTGTTTGTCCCTATCAAGAAAATCAATGTATGGTTTCGGTTCAAGCAGGTGCGGGTTTAGTAGCTGACTCCGTACCAGAAAATGAATATCAAGAAACTCTGAATAAAGCCAAGGGTTTATTAGAAGCAATTAGGAGTATTAACTAGTACGGCATGGCTTAATTGAACCTACCTGACTTAAAGGATTTAAATACTTTAAGCATCGCACTTTAAATATCTTAAACTTAAATTAACATGGTACAAGCTCCCACACCCCAGATAACTACAGAACTTGCTACAACAGCGATCGATTTAATTCGTCAGGCAGGTTGTGAATATGGCGATATTCGCCTTTGTAACTATCGACATCAAAGATTAGCAGCCAGCGATCGCTCTTTAAATAGATTATCCGATAACGTTGGTTCTGGTTTTGGGGTGAGAGTACTGTTAGATGGTGCATGGGGTTTTGCTGCTTCCCATCAAAAAAATCCTGCTGAGGTAGAAAGAATTGTTAATCTTGCCATAGAAATTGCTAGAGGTAGTCGTCTAACCCAACAACAACCAGTTAAATTAGTTCCCGTCGCCTCCTATCGAGATAAATATATTACCCCGATTAAAATAGAGCCGTTTGAGGTATCTATACAAGAAAAAGCTGAATTATTATTAGAAATTAACGACCGCTTGTTAGCTTACGGCGATCGCGGCATAAAAAAAGCCTCATCCTTTTTGAGTTTTACCAGAGAAGATAAAACCTTTGCCTCTACCGTCGGTTCAATTATCGAACAAACCATCTATCGCAGCTATTCGGGAATGGGCTGTACGGCGATCGCCAATGGGGATGCTCAAGGACGCAATTACGAACGTCCTCCCCTGAATATCGGTTATGAACACATCGATCGTGAGGATTTATTAAGTAATGTAGACAGAATTGCTGAAGAGGTGATCGAGAAAGCTTTCGCCCCAGAATTAGCCACAGATCTTACTACCAACTTAATTCTCAAACCAACTAACTTATTTTTAACCATTCACGAATCTGTGGGACATCCCACTGAACTTGATCGGGTATACGGTTACGAAGCTAACTTTGCAGGTACGAGTTTTGCCACTACCGATAAATTAGGTAAACTACAGTACGCTGCCCCTTGGATTAATTTTATTGCTGATCGCACTCAAGAAGCAGGACGAGCTACGATGGCTTATGATGATGAGGGCGTACCAGCGCAACAGTGGTATGTAGTTAAAGATGGCATTTTAAACGATTATCTCACCGATCGCGAAACGGCGTATAGATTGGGGCGCGGTAGCAGTAATGGTAGTGCTTATGCCGACAGTTGGTCTAGTACTCCCATGGTACGCATTCCCAATTTAGGTTTAGAACCGGGAAAACCAGGAGATAGTCACAGTGCTACTCTAGCAGAAATGATTGCCGACACAAAAGACGGTATTTTAATTGACGGTATCGGTAGTTATTCTATCGATCAACAACGGCGTAACTTTCAGTTTGGTGGTGATGCTTTCTGGCAGATTAAAAACGGCAAAGTAGTGGGAATGTTAAAAAATGTTACCTATCACAGCATGACTACCGATTTCTGGAACAGTATTGATGCGATCGGTGACGAGTCAGAATGGGAACAATGTGGTACTAATATGTGTGGTAAAGGTGAGCCTATGCAAATCGCCCAAATGACACACGGTTGCGTACCTGTAAGGGTTAGAAACATCAAAGTGGGAAGGGCTAGCAATCAGTAGGGTGGACATTGCCCACCTGACAAGGGATTGAAGTCTTGGATCGATAGTATCCTTGATATTGACACCATAGCCAGAGTAATGCGGATGAAGAGACTCGAACTCTTACGTCAAAGACACTAGAACCTAAATCTAGCGCGTCTACCAATTCCGCCACATCCGCAAAATGCGACCGATTAATATCATAGCAGAGACGATTGATAAATTATCGATTTTTTTGGAGATATTTTTTATTGCAAACGACAAGATTGACGTTGGCGATCTTTAGCAGGTTCTTGCCAAGAATAACCAAAATGACTGACTGAGTTGATTTCGGGATAAAATTTACGCAAAGCTCCCATTTGTTCTTCCAAACTGGGATGGTCGCGATATATGTCTCCCCATACTCCAGCTAGAGCAGGAATGACTTTGGCTTCTTGAGGTGCAGTTTTTACTACTGTTTCCACTTCATCTTCAATACATTTAGTCCCATTGCACACACTATAAGCCATAGGATGCCATTCTAAAGTTGAGGGAAATTTATCCCAAGCTTGTAATCGAGAATCAAATCCCGTCTGACCTACCAAACGATTGGCATCAGGAAAAAATACTGCTCCTGCGGGAATCCCACGACTTTGAGCAGGTTGTGCAGCAAAAGATAGAAAATCAATCACTCCTTGAGCAGCATGAGCCACAACAAAAAACCACAGTTCTTCTTGTAAAATACGATGACGTTCTTGGGGAGAAACTTTAGAATTATTATTTAATTGGCGACCCTGCCAACTAGGTTCTGTTTCATCTGGATATTGACGATCTATAGCTGCAAGGTCGTTCATGGTAATTTTACCTTGTTCGAGATAAAGCGCGATCGCCGCCTTGCCTTTTTGATTATTAGCTCGATTCATCAAAGCTTGCCGCGAAGACTGACCATAAATCCATAGATCTTTAACGTTGTTGACCAAGGAATATTTACCGCTACCACGAGGATAACGAACGTAATCGAATAAAATACCGTCTGGTTGTCGTTGGAGAATCGCTTCTACCAACTGATAGTAATCTAATTGGGCCTGACGACTGTAAGGATCGATAAAAGCTTGAGAGCGGTCGTGAACGAAGGTTAAACTATTATCCCCCGTGCTATTGCGAGCCAAAGCATCTTGCCTGTCTGGACGTTGGGCATAGGTGTAACCAAAATTCATGGTGAACAACCAAGCATAAACTTTCAGACCTCTTTCACGTCCTTTGTCAATGGTCTGTTTGAGAAGATC
>JBHJNX010000025.1:0-7039 GCA_050330335.1 Pleurocapsa sp.
TTACCTTGTTTGAATTCTGGAGTAATTTTAGTATCGATAATTTCTTTGACTTCAGTATTAGGTAAGATTGGTTCGATGCCATAGCCAGTTTCGATTTCCACACGGCGATCGCCCAAAGAAATTAAGAACAACACGCCATTATCTACATCGGCTTTACCAATTCTCCAGTAGTTAAATAATTCTGTGGTAAATGCTTTAGGAGTAGGATAAGAATTAGTGTCTGGTACTGTGACCACCGCAATTTCTGTACCGTTAGTTGTTTCTAAATTATTGATTATTTGGTTTAGTTGTAGTTCGGTTTGGCTACTTAAAATATCTGCCCAATCTGTTACCCAACCGCTATTATTCTCGCGGGGGTTAATCACTTCTTCTACAGTTATTGCTTGAGCTATATTAGGTAAGAACAAGCTAGAACTAATAATAGTCAAACCAATTACCTGCTTGGAAATAGTTTTCATCATACTCAAAAACCAATGAATTTAGCTTTTGAATTTAATATAGACAAAAGTTTTAAATTATAAAATCACCAAAATATAGAAACTTTATCTCCTCAAAGATATCAAACTGGAAAAAAACTAGAAAAAAACTAGAAAGTCTAAGAATTTTTAAAATAATAATCTTACCTAGAGCTAAACTTATATGGTGTCGCTAAATATTACATCAAAAAAGAATAATGTGCGATAATAGCTGGAATAAATTTTTAAACCATCAAGCACTAAAATTTAATCTCACCAACGCTCAGACACGAGTATTTTTAACTCGCTTCGCCCGACAAAATTGGCTGAAAAGAATAGAAGATATTTGGGAATTTGCAGACGTAGCCAGTTGTGAATCTTTTGTCAGACATTCAACTAATATTTATGCAGTTTTTAAAACCCTACCAAATGGATGCGATCAATTACCCAAACGTCCGGGGGCTGGCAGTTTTCCCATTTTAAGAGACTGGTTATTAGCAGAATTTCAGCGATCGCCATATCCTAATGATACTTCAGAATCGACTTATTTACAGCGATCGCCTGTAGCAATGGAATGTTATCAAACTATTTTACAATCAGGAGCATTAATCAGAATTAAAGCACCAAGCAAGATGGGTAAAACTTCATTACTCAATCATCTTCTTAGTGCTACAAATACTCAAAACTATCGCACAGTTCATATTAATTTATTACAAGTTGAAAGAGATAAATTTAATAGTTTAGATGGATTTTTGCGCTGGTTTAGTATTTATATTAGTGATGCTTTAAATTTAGATTTTAAACTAGATGAATTTTGGGACGCAGACCGAGGAAGTATGCTCAGTTGTACTCGGTATTTAGAAATGTTATTACAGGAAAGCGATCGCCCTTTGGTTTTAGGTTTAGATGAAGTTGATCGTCTGTTTGAATATCCCGAAATTAGTCAAGATTTCTTTTATTTATTACGGAGTTGGCATGAAGAAGCAAATAATAATGAACTTTGGGAGCAGCTGAGATTAATCGTAGTTTATTCTACAGAAAACTTTGGCAAATTAGATATTGATCGCTCTCCTTTTAATGTGGGTTTACCTATTGAATTAAAATCATTTACTCTATCAGAAATTAAAAATTTAGCGCAACTCTATCAATTAAATCTGTCAGATACTCAAGTAGAACAATTAATAGAAATACTCGGAGGACATCCTTATTTAATAAAATTAGCTATATCACATTTAATTAACCATCCCGATTTATCTCTAGAAGAGATATTACAACAAGCTGCTACAGATACTGGTATTTATAATAGTTATTTGTTAGAGCTATTATTAAATATTAGAAGTAATCCGCAATTAACACAAGCTTTTTTACAAGTTTTACAAAGCGATCGCCCACTGCAAATTGATACCTTGCTAGCTTATCAACTATATCGTATGGGATTAATTCAATGGACAAACAAAGGCGATCGCATTTTTCCCAGTTGTCAGTTATATCGTTTATATTTTCTACCGAGATTAGATCGGTAGGGGCGATTCGCGAATCGCCCTTACAGTTAGCAGTAACAATCAACCATTAATAATGTTCGACAGTCACTATTATAAAGTTGGGGGAAGTTTGCGTTATGGACATCCAACTTATATTACAAGAAACGCCGATCGCGAATTATATACAGCTTTAAAACAACAAGAATTTTGTTTTGTTTTAAACTCCAGACAAATGGGTAAATCTAGCCTGCGAGTTAGAACGATGAAAACTTTAGTGCAAGAAGGATTTAACTGTGTAGCGATCGATTTAGGAATCTTGGGGAGGTTTAGTAATTGCGAACAATGGTATGGTGGATTAGTTTCCGATTTATGGCGAAAACTCAGGTTAACTCCTGGAATTAATGACGATCTAAACTGGTGGCGATCGCGACAGGAATTATCTCCCATCCAAAGATTTAGTCAGTTTATCGAAGATATTTTATTAACTAAAATTACTACAGAAATTATTATTTTTCTCGATGAAATTGATAATTTAATTGGTTTAGATTTTCGAGATGATTTTATTAGTTTAATTCGCACTTGTTCTGAAAAAAGAACCGAAGAACCAGCTTACGACCGCCTAACTTTTTGTTTATTAGGTGTAGCCGCCCCTTCTATTCTCAGAATCGACAAACAAACTACTCCTTTTAATATCGGTCGTGCCATTCATTTGTCGGGATTTACTTTAGCAGAAGCGCAACCTTTATTATCGGGATTACAAGGAAAAGTTGCCCGACCAGAAATGATTTTAGCCGAAATTTTACAATGGACAAAAGGACAACCATTTTTAACTCAAAAACTCTGTTATCTAATAGTTCGTTATAGCGAATCTCCCCATCCCAATGTACGACAGATAGTAGAAAACTGCCTAATTGATAATTGGGAACTACAAGACGAACCAGAACATCTCAAAACTATTCGCGATCGCCTGTTATATAATCGGCAAGATAAAGCGAGATTATTGGGACTGTATCAGCAGATCTTGCAACAACGGGGTATTCCCATCGACGATAGCGAAGAACAAGTAGAATTACGCCTCAGTGGTTTAGTCGTCAAAGATCGAGGTAAATTAGTAGTCCGCAACCCCATATATCAAGCAGTATTTAATTTAACTTGGGTAAAAAAACAACTAGCTGCCATCAGTCCCTATCAAGGGGCGATCGCTACTTGGTTGCAATCAGGGTGTCAGGATACTTCTCGGTTGTTGCGGGGAAAAGCTTTAGTTGAAGGACAAAACTGGGAGAAAAGACATAGTATTAGCAGAGAAGAACGATTATTTCTGCGACAGAGTGAATATCAAGCTCGAAAAGAAGAAAGACAGCGTAAATTAGCTCAAAGAGCCGCTATAGCAGAAAAAGAACTAGCACAAGAAAGAAAAATTGCCCGATGGCAGAGATTATTTTTATTATCCTCTGGATTATTAATTGGCGGACTGTTAATTACCGTTCATCAGACTAATATCAGCAGACTAAAAGTTCTAACCCAGTCCAGTCAGGCACTTTATGCTTCAGGGCAAAAACTAGATGCCCTAGTTGCAGCGATCGCCGCTAAACAACAGCTAACTCAATTGTGGAAAAGCGACCAACAACTCGAAACCCAAGTAGATGGCATCCTTCAGGAAATTATTTATCAAATCCAAGAATACAACCGTTTACTAGGACACAAAGATTTAGTTTATACGGTGGCGATTTCCTCTGACGGCAATTTTATGGCTTCTGGCGGAACGGATCGTACCTTGATACTATGGCATAAAACCACAACAGGATGGCAACAGGGTAAAATTTTACAACATGATGGTTGGGTAGTAGATGCAGCAATTAGTAAAGATGGTAATTTAATTGCAACTGCCAGTCGCGATCGCACGGTTAAACTTTGGAGTAGGGATGGCAGATCTGTCGCTACTTTACTAGGACATCAACAACCAGTTAATAGTGTAGCGATCTTCCCCGACAATTCTCAGATCGTTTCGGGTAGTGATGATGGCGTAATTAAAATTTGGCAGCCAGATGGCAAACTACTCAAAACCCTTACAGGTCATACTGATGCTATTCAAGCGATCGCCATTACTCCCGATGGTAAGTTAATTATTTCAGGGAGTGAAGACAAAACCATTAAAATTTGGCAGCGAGATGGCAAGTTACTGCAAACCCTGACAGGACATACCGAAGGAGTACGGGCGATCGCCATTAGCCCCAAGGGTAATTTAATTGCCTCTGGTAGCCGAGATAAAACTATTAAAATTTGGAATCTTCAGGGGAGAGAAATAGCTACCCTCCAAGGACATATCGCCCCAGTTTATGCCGTCAATTTTCATCCCCAAGGGCAACAAATTGTTTCGGGTAGTGCAGATAATACCATCAAAATTTGGCATCTCTCAGGAGAGAATTTAGCTACCCTACAAGGTCATACCAATCGAGTCTGGGATGTTACTTATACTCCCGATGGTAACTCAGTTATTTCTGCCAGTTGGGATAAAACCATCAGATTGTGGCATCCTAACAATCATCTGATTAAAACTCTAACAGGACATCAAGACGTAGCGATCGCTGTAGCTTATAGTCCCCAATTTATTGCTTCAGCTAGCGATGATAAAACCGTCAAACTTTGGGATCACGACGGCAGTTTAATTACCACTTTTACAGGACATACCGCCGAAGTATACGACGTTGCCATTCATCCCCACCAACCAATTATTGCCTCTGCTGGTGCAGATAAAACCATTCAGCTTTGGCAGCCTGATGGCAAAATTTTACATACTATTAAACATCATCAAACAGAAGTTTGGGCAGTTGCCATTAGTCCCGACGGTCGTAAACTTGTATCGGGGGGTAACGATAATACCGTCAAAATTTGGGATTTTCAAGGAAATCTGCTGAGAGACTTGAGAGAACATCAACACAAAGTCTGGGATCTAGCGATTAATCATCAAGGGAATAAATTAGCTTCTGCCAGCGAAGACAATACCATCAAAATTTGGGATTTTCAAGGAAATTTGTTACAAACCCTAACAGGGCATACCGATGCCGTCAGGACGGTGGCATACAGTAATAATCATTGGTTGGTTTCTGGGAGTGAAGACTGCACGGTTAAAATTTGGAATGCCAACGGTCAGGTAATTACCACTCTCAAAGGTCATCAAGCAGCGATTAAAGACATTGCCATCAGCCCCGATAACCGACTCATTGCTACTGCTGATGATAATGGGAAAATTATACTCTGGAGTGATGGCGATCGTAGTTGGTATCCCATCCACATTCTACAAGCACGAGGCAATTCTATTTGGTCTCTAACCTTTAGTCCCGAAGGTCAAACTATTGCCACTGCTGGAGAAGACTTTAAAATTACCCTCTGGAATTTAACTACAATTCTTCCTCTAGACCCCATAAAATATGGCAGCAATTGGCTTAAAAACTATAGCCCACAACAGTAATCGTTACGATAAAAATCTATTGAAGTGCTTTATTTTATAGACTAAGAATGACAAAAAACTAATAACTTTTGATTCTAATACTTATTTTTGGGCATAAGTCTAGTAAGTGAGTGAGCAAGTCTTCAGCAAGCTATTTAATACGGAAAGAGAAGTATTAGAGTAGTATAAGAGTAAAAGTATCAGCAAATAAGCGCCATAATAAAAATGCGGATGGCGAGAATCGAACTCTTAGTTGTTTTTTAAGCTAACGCATTACTAACCACTCAAACGCTTGTTCACTAACCTTTACAGCTAAAGTGAGCAAAAAATGAGCAAAGATTATAATCATGAAGTTGGTTACGAAACTTTACCAAACGACTTTAAACTCTACCAGAAACAAACACCTAAAGGTATAATCCTGGTTAAGAGTGGTAAATATATCAAACTACAATTTAAAACACCTAACAAGACCCGTAGTAAGTATGACTGCAACTGTACTTTTACTATTGATGGCATGACTAGTGCAGTACAGAAATCTTACAAAGTAAAAGAAGCACTTGAGAGTTTTGATAGTGAATCGGAGTTTTGGGCATGGTATAACCGAGAAATTAAGGAAGAAGTAAGCTTAGAGAATGACCTTAAGACGTTTGGGGAATGTATAGCAGTAGTAGAGGACGATTTTTGGTCACGTCCAGACAGACGTAAACGCAAACGCGATAAAAGCAACCCTAGCGATCTATCGTCCTGGTATGACACTTACGAGCGATTCTACAAGCATTTACCCCATGAAACGATAATTAACCTTAAGGACATTTTGACGGTTATTAACAGGCAAAATAAAGGCACTAAGACATATAAAGGTGTTGTGTCTGCTATGAAGCGTTTAGCAAGAATGAACCATCAAAAAACTATCTTAGATGAGTTAGATAACTTAGATGTTACTCAGGTTGAATATCGCAAGTTACAGGCTATTACTTTAGATGAGTTTTTAGAGTGGCGCGATCGCGTTTTAGGGATAACTACAGAATTACACCCAAACGCTAATTTAGATGTTCGTAAAGCTTGGCTATGGGTTTTTTCTATGCAAGTAGGTATACCTTTGGAGGTAAGAGCGCAATCAATGGGTCATACTCCAGCAATGAACGATAGCACCTACAAAAAGCGTAAACGTACCCAGACAACCATCGACCTACTGCTTAACTCAAATACTCAGGCGATCGACTTTGTACACGCACTTAATGAGGCTAAACAGCTATGCAAAGATAACCCAGACAGTAAAGTAATCATTGCTGAGTTAATAGCCCGTATCTATGGCAAAAATACGGCAGATATAGTTAAGTTGCTTATCTGAGGTATGGTAGCCTAACAGCGAACCCATGGACGACAGATTAACTAAAGGGAACATTACCACAATAAGGGTTAATTTGTACAGTCCCCCCAACCACAAGACAGGATATTATAATCGCCTACCTACAACAGTCAAGCCTTTTACTACGGTAAGCTTTACAAGCAGGATGATAGTTATGTCTTAGCTGCTATTTGCCCTATGACCATTATGATTTATTGGCTACTTATTACCTTGTGCCTTCTGCTTTATGTCGCATTCTTCCTTATCTATTTATTCACGGAGTAAGTGGTAGTGGTAAATCATCAAT
>JBHJNX010000026.1:0-11163 GCA_050330335.1 Pleurocapsa sp.
TCGCAATGAGTTACGTTTAGTCGCTGGTTATTCTTTTGCTTTTTAATTGAATAGGGCGATCGCTATACTTTATCTCACCATTTTTACTCTTACCGAACATATAATAAAATTATCGCAATATTGCTATTAAACTAATGTTTACAAGTAGTGCCAACAACTTTAATACTGTTTTATCAAGAAAAAGATGGGGATGTTCCTGTAATTGATTGGCTCAAAGATCTAAAAAGTAAAAACCGTAAAGGATTTGCTAAATGTGTTGGTAGAATTCGGCAATTAAGTATTATGGGTCATGAATTACGTAGACCGGCAGCAGATTACTTGCGTGATGGTATCTACGAATTAAGAGCTAAACACATGAATACTCAATATCGAATACTTTATTTCTTTAATGGAAAAGATATTGCAGTCCTCAATCACTCTATTATTAAAAAAACATCAGCCGTGCCAAGTAAGGATATTGAGCTAGCAATTAGAAGAAAAAAGAAGTTTGAACAAAACCCCGAACAGTATACCTATAAAGGAGAAATAATTGATAATGGCTAAAACCAGTGATGGAATTAAAATTCTCGATAATATGATAGGTAATGACGCTGAACTAAGAGAATTATGCGAACAAGAAACTATTAACGCTCATGTGGCACAGTTGATTTACAATGCACGTACCGAAGCAGGATTAAGTCAACAAGAACTCGCCAAGATGATTAATACTACGCAGTCAGTCATTTCTCGTTTAGAAGATGCAGATTATGAAGAACATTCTCTTTCAATGCTAGGTCGTATTGCTCATGCTTTAAATCGAGAAGTAAAAATCGATCTTGTTCGGAAATTTTCATATTCAATATAAATCAAATAAAAGTCTTCAAAGTATATAATTCCCAGTTCATTCATGACTTGTAACTATTTATAAAAAGAGATTTCATGCTGATTTAATTTTCTTGTGTCATCTTAGTTTGAAGTATGACTTTAGCTTGAAACTTTGTCTATGACCGCAAATCCTCCTAAAATTCAAGAGTCAATGTCAGATGACAATGAGAACTCGCCAAAAGATTCCCTAAAATCCGATCGCGTAACTGAAGAGGTTAAGCATCCTTCAACTGTTGAACCAGAAAAAATAACAGAAATTACTCCTCAGCAGGATTTGGCTTCTAATTTTAAATGGAGAAAAACCCTTTTGGGACTAGGAGTTTTTGCCCTCCTGACGGGAAATATCTTGGTCTTAACCAATCATCTCAAGCCTTCTAGTTCGATGGCGAGTATGGAAGGAATGGATCATGGGGATATGTCCCACGATGAGATGATGGCGGTGGATGGTTCGTTTAATCCTCATCCTGTGCGGATAGAAACCGTCAAACCCCAGGTGTTAGAAGCCAGCGTTAGCTATACGGGGACGATTAAACCCTATGAAGAAATTATGGTTTATCCTCGTGTGGCAGGACAACTAACTAACTATTCTGTCTATCCAGGCGATCGCGTCACCGCAGGACAACCTATCGCTACGTTAGATGCCTCTGAGTTAAATACGGGAGTTGCCGAAGCAATAGCAGAAGCGGATACGATGGAAACTGCTCTAGAGATGAGCAAGATTGAGGTAGACGAACAGCAAAGCGCGATCGCCCAGATTGAAGCGGATTTAGCTTATCTCAAATTGAAACAAGAACGATTTGCACGACTGGTTAAGGATAGGGTGATTTCTCAAGATGATTTTGATGTTGTCGATAGTGAAGTCAGAAGCAAGGAAGCTGCTCTCAAGCAAGCACGGGTAAAATTGGCAAGGATGTCAGCACAGGTAACTAACGACCGCGCTAAGATTAACCAAGCCAAAGCTAAAGTCGATACTGCCAAGGTAATGCAGGGTTACACCACTATTACTTCTCCCATTTCTGGCATCGTTCAAGAACGTAACATCGATCCTGGGGTAGTGGTTCAACCGAGTATGGGCATTGTTAAAATCGGCAACTACAATCGGGTACGCCTACAGGCTAATGTCGCCCAGAGTGATGCGGTTAATATTAATCCGGGGGCGACAGTAGTTGCTACTGTTCCTGGCAGTAACATTGCGCCGATTAAAGGAAAAATTACCAGCATCTTTCCTCAAGCTAACAGTCAAACTCGCACGGTAACAGTAGAGGCAGTTATCGATAATCCTGACGGACAGTTACTTTCTGGTAAGTTCCTCGAAATGAAGATTATCACCGCCCGTAAACCCAATGCCATTACTATACCTCAACCTGCGGTAGTGGAATTTCAAGACCAACCTTCGGTTTGGGTAGTCCAAGGAGAGACGGTAACAGCCCAACCCGTAACCCTGGGAATGTCTACAGGAGACAGAATAGAAGTTACCAGTGGTTTAGAGTCGGGACAAGCGGTAGTAACTTCAGGACAACATCGCCTGGTAGAAAATGCGACAGTAGCAATTATCAATCAATCCGAACAACCTATAGCATCAACTAAAGCTGCTAATCAAGACATTCAAATTCAGTTAGTCAGTCCCGATCCTCAAAAAGTGGCAATGGGGGATGCTCAATTAATATTGGAAGTGAAAGATACCCAAGGTGAACCGATAGAAGTAAAAGACTTAGAAGTTAGCGCGTCAATGCCGATGAAAAACATGGCACCGATGACGGCAAAAGTAGAGGTTCAACCAGACGGTAAGCCAGGTAGATTCAAAGCAGATACCTATCTCAGCATGAAAGGAGAATGGATCATTACTGCCCAAGTCAAAGACTCCAAAAATAAAGGCAAACAAGAGTTTACCCTTAAAGTTCAATAACTAATTTAACAACCATGAAAAAATTAATCTTAATTTTACTTCCCCTAAGTTTACTGGCGATCGCTTGTAGTCCCGCCCAAAGCGATACTCAAACAACATCCCCTACTCCTACTGAAACAGCACAAAATAGTAAGGGCGATTCGCTAATCGCCCCAACGGTTAAATTAATCAGTCCCGATCCTCAAGCAGAAATCCCGATGGGTGATGCGGAAATGATTTTAGAAGTGGTAGATAGCAATGGCAATCCAGTAAAAGTAGAAACTTTAGATGTCAGCGCGACTATGCCTATGGATGGGATGGAAGACATGATTGGCAAGGTAGAAGTTATACCAACAGATGAACCTGGTCGTTTCAAAGCGACTACTTATTTTGGAATGCAGGGTGCTTGGAATGTAGTTGCCAGGGTTAAAGACCCTCAATATCAAACTCAACAAGAGTTTAGTTTGGAAGTGAAATAAAGAATTAAGTAGCGATCGCTTTGATAAATGGTTTTTGAAAATTAGGGCGATCGCCGTAGTTACTATCATTTGGGATAAACTTAAAAGAGAGTCTCCTGACGACAAATCATAAGAGACTCCCTGAAGGTTAAAACCTAATTGCAGTGTAACTAATGAACGAGCAAGAACGCGAACAAAATAAAAAAATTAATCAACTTAATCGTCGAGTAGGGAGATTAGAAAGAACTATCAATACTCTCAATTTAGATCTTGAACCTGACGGCAGAATTTCAGAAGCTTTTGAGCAAATCGAAAACCATTTGGAAGAACAGAATAAACGGTTTGACGAACAGAATAAAAAACTCGATCGTATGTCTCACGATATCAATCAAGTTAAAGCTTCACTCAATTTTATTGTCGAACATTTGACTGGTGTGAGCGATTTACCAGAAGAATAATTAAACTTTATTTGTTTTGGCGATCGCATAGCTATTCCAAGCGATCGCTCTTTCTTTGGTATCGGTCAAAAATATAGATCGAACAGGCTATTCAAGAAGTAAACAGAAAACGGGAAAATGGATAAAGCAAAATACCAAATGATTATTCAGTGGAGCAATGAAGATAATTGTTTCTTGGTAGCATTTCCAGATTTTCCTGGTAGCTATTGGCGAACTCACGGCGATACTTATGATGAAGCGTTTGCTAATGGCAAAGAAGCTCTTGATTCTTTGATTCTGGCATACGAAAGTACAGGAGAATCTCTACCCATACCCAAAGTAGCTTATTCTCGATAATAACAAGGGTTCGTTAAGAGCGATCGCTTTGATCAATGGTTTTTTGAAAGTTCGGGCGATCACATTATTCAAATTTAATGTCTGCTTGTTTTTCGATCGCTTTGAGAGTTCCTACGGGAATTATCTTACTGGTATGAATGGGAACAATGGCAGTACGTCTAGTTTCCTGATTAAATAGCTTCAGATGCGAGCCAGTCTGACCTATTTCAGTAAATCCAGCTTGTTTCAATTGTTTTATGACTTGTTTTGCAGTTAATCTGGGAGTGCGCGAAGACATTAATTTTCTCGATCACTCGATCATAGGACTAGTTCTATTTGTTCGGATGTTGAATCCCCCAAATATAGATCGTCTGGAATAGGCTCAAGCATCAGTTTAATGGCATCTTCTAAATTGGCGATCGCTTCTTCTTTGGTATCGCCAAAAGAGGAAACAAAATTAAGTTCAGGACAAGTTGCTGAATATGCTTGTGCCAATTCATCCCACTCAATAACTGCTCTAACTATCATTAATTTTCTAATTGCTGCTTTCTTTAATTTTAGATGATGTTGTTTATCCCTAATAATGTCATACTCCAGAACTTAGCAATCTAAATAGAGAATAAAAAATCTAACATATACCATCAAGATTTCATGGTGATTTAATTTTCTTGTGTCATTGTAATTGGAAGTGAAGCTATCTAATTTTCAATCTTCCACCCCATGAAAATCTTTTTCACTGCTTGGTCAATCCGCAATCCCGTTATTACCGTAGCCCTCTATATCGGGGTGCTGATCCTCTCGGTTCTTACCTTAATTATCATTCCCGTGCGGATGATGCCTTACGTCCAGAGTCCTTTAGTAGCAGTAATTACTAGGACTCCTGGTTCGTCGCCAATGGAGGTAGAAACCTATATCAGCAAACCTATCGAACAGCGCATGACTGTCCTCGATGGAGTGCGTTTTGTGCGTTCTAGTTCCCAACAGGATTTATCTCTAGTGACAATTCAGTTTGCCTGGGGTGGGGACATTAATAAAGCGGTTAGAGATGTGCAAAGCGTAATGAAATCGGCGGAGGGAGATTTGCCGATGGATGGGATCAATACCCGTTCCTATTGGGTTTTACCTATTGATCCTCTTAATCGTCCCGTACTGACTCTGGCACTCAAGGGAGAAGGGTGGGATCGGGTGAAGTTACGGGAGTTTGCCGATAATACCCTAGTCGATCGCCTGACGAATGTACAAGATGTTCAATCGGTTTTTATTACAGGTGGTTATCGGCGACAGCTACAGGTAATTGTTGATCGCCAGAAGTTAGCAGCCTACGGACTTTCGATTCTTCAGGTCAGAGATGCGATCGATAATAATAATGTCAGTAAGGGTGCGGGGGTATTAACTCAGGGAGATGAAGAAATTTTAGTACGGGCGGACGATCGCGCTCTTAATGCCCAGGTGGTTAGGAATTACCCGATCTTGGAAATGGAAGGGCAAATTGTCTATGTTCGAGATGTGGCAGAGGTAAAAGATACCTACGAAGAGCGTCGCAGTGCCTATCGTTATAATGGGGAATCAGCTTTAGCAGTTAATGTAATTCAAAAACCCGACTCTAGTTCCCCGCAAGTAATTGCTAGAGTAAGAAAAGAACTGGAAAAAATTGAGTCGCAGTATCCAGGGATAGAATTTGCAGAGGCTTACGATAACTCTTTCCTAGTAGAGTTAATCAAAGATAGCACTACGGGAGAATTATTAATCAGTGTGGCGTTGGCGGGGTTAGTAATTCTGCTGTTTTTAGAAGATTTTCGGGCAACGGCGATCGTGATGATCTCCATTCCTACTACTCTCGCTCTTTCCATGCTGCCCTTTATTCCCTTCTCGATGTCTCTTAACTCCTCAACTTTGGTGGGGATGATGATGGCAATTGGAAAATTAGTCGATGATTCAATTATCGTGATTGATTCCATAGATCGCAAGTTAAAAGAAGGTAAAATGCCCCGACAGGCAGCCATTCAAGGT
Organism: Pleurocapsa sp.; assembly: GCA_050330335.1. Taxonomy (GTDB): domain Bacteria; phylum Cyanobacteriota; class Cyanobacteriia; order Cyanobacteriales; family Xenococcaceae; genus Waterburya. The sequence goes on from JBHJNX010000026.1 coordinate 5,991, forward strand.
ACGGGGGAAGTATTCTTAGCTAGTGCTGCTGCTAGCTTAGTGATGATTGCAGCCTTAATCCCTACTATTCTCTCTGGTGGTTTAACGGGGTTGATGTTTGCAGGGCTAATCTTACCGATGGTGTTTGCTTTTATTGCCTCGCTGTTGGTTTCGATTACTCTAATTCCTTTATTGGCAGCATTTTTTCTCAAACCTATCGGAGAAACAAAAGGAAGCCATAAGACATGGTTGCAATGGTTACTGTCTCCCTTCCGTTTGGGTTTTCAGGCATTAGAAAAAGGTTACGACTGGTTATTAGATATCTGCTTAAGAAATCGCGAAATCACCCTGGCGATCGCTGCTGCCACCATTATTTTGGCTTTTGCTCTCTATCCTTTAGTTCCTCAAGAGATGATGCCTCTGGGAGATTCGGGACAGTTTGTCGCTACCATTGAATTAGAAGCAGGTGCATCTTTCGATCATACAGATCGGGTAGCACAGCAGTTTGAAGAGATCTTGTTAGAACAGCCTGAAGTGGAAAAAGTTTCCTCTAACGTTGGTTTTGAAATGACTCGCAACAGTACCTACTTTAGTGGTTACAGTATGGGTAGCGTTAATACAGCAACTTCTGTAGTTACTCTCAAAGATTTAAATGAACGCGATCGCAATATTTGGCAGGTTATGGATGGGGTGGAAGCAGAAGCCCGTCGCACTATCCCTAGTTTACGGCGCATTGCTATCAAGGAAATGGGGGTAGATGTAATGGCGACTTCGGCTGCACCAATTCAGATTGCGGTATATGGAGAAGATTTAGATGTTCTTTACCCTCTAGCAGAAAAAATATTAGCAATCGCTAAAGATACTCCTGGGTTAGTTATGGCACATACCAGTTCTTCTCTATCTCAACCCGAATACCAATTACAGATAGATCGCCGTCGCGCCCAGGAATTGGGCTTAAACATCGAAGAAGTAGCCGAACAAGCACGTTACGCTCTTAATGGTGGTTTTACTCGTAAATACTATAACCGACCTAACCTGAGACAAAATGACATTTTAGTCCGTTACCAAGAAAGCGATCGCGCTTATGGTCAGAATCTCGCTGCTACCTACATTACTACTCCCAATGGACAGCAAGTTCCTCTTAGCACTGTAGCCACTTTAAAACGGGAAAATGGCCCAACTCTCATCGAACACGTAAACGGTAAAAGAGTAGTCTATATCAATGGTTACTATCGTAAATCCAGTCCCGCTTCAATGGATTTATCAATGGTGATCGCTATGCGTGCGGGAGCAGAATTAGATTTCCCTCCAGGCTATGGTTTGGATTCGATGGGGGATATGACTGATATGATGATTGAATTTGATCGCCTGCTTAAAGGTTTGATAGTTTCTATTATCTTGATTTACTTAATCTTGGTAATTCAATTCGGTTCATTTATCCAACCCCTAGTAATGATGCTTTCAATTCCCCTACAGTTAATCGGGGTATTTGGCGCATTATTATTGGCAAAACAAACCCTTTCTTCTGTATCCATTCTAGGAATTATTATTCTCTCTGGTATTTCCGTTTCCGCAGCTATTTTGTTATTGGAGTTAATTCTTACCAAGCGGGAAGAAGGAGTACCCAGAGCCGAAGCCATCCGTCAAGCTGGACCAGTGCGACTCAAAGCCATCTTTATGACTACTCTAACAACCATGATTGTGATTGTGCGGTTGGCTTTTTATCCTGAAACTGGTATGGATGCCTATTCTCCCATCGCTACAGTTATTTTAGGGGGACTGACTGTTGCTACCCTGTTGACTCTGATTGTGATTCCCATTGTTTATACCTTTGTTGATGATATTACTCAGGTGTTGAAAGGATTGAGGAAAAAAAGACATTCACCTAAAAAACAACTTCCTCAAGTAGAGTCTTGATAAATTAAAGATCGCAATTACTGTAATTAACAGATTAATTATGCAACAGAAGAAACATTACAGATGTCCAATTAGGATGAGAACGAGGATTGTTTTCTAAGTTTTTAAAACATCTTTTTTAGCTAATGCGCGCTCGCTTTTTAACGAGGAGAAACTGTACCATAAACATAAACTGGTTTGTCTTCGATGGTTGCTTCTCTTTCATAGTTTAAACCCACCTTTGAGGCTACTTTTTGCGAAGCGATATTATTGGGTTCGATGAGAGAGATTAAACGTTTGCACCCGATAACTTCAAAGCCATAATCTCGAATTGCCGTAGCTGCTTCCGTCCCTAGTCCTCGTCCCCAGTAGTCTTGTGCCAGCAGGTAAGCTATTTCTACATCTTTTAAGTTTATTGCTGGCAAATTTTGCCAAATCAATCCTGCACGACCTATTAGTTTATTGTCAGCTTTATGAATTACTGCCCATAAGCCGTATCCATATTTGTCGTAACACTTAAAAATCCAGTCCAAGGTTTCTAAAGTTTCTTGGTAATTTCTTCGACGCAAAAATTTCATAACTACAGGATCTGCTTGAATGATAGCTAATTGTTCTGCATCTTCCAAGACAAAATGTCGCAGCAATAACCTTTGGGTTTTGATTACAATTGAAGCCGTCATGATTTGGTTAATTTAAGCTGGGATTGATTCTTCTAGTGATATACTCTACGCGCCTTCGCTTCGCGATAGGCGGTAGCTTCTCGCTTGACTAATTATAGTCGTCGAGCATTTTATAATAAAATTACTGGACTCTCCAGCTAACTAGAGAGTTTACAATTGAAATCTAATACACGGATCGCTTATCAGCTTCATTCATCATGTCAAAACTAGTATCTAAACTAAGTATCACTTCAATTGCGATCGCCTCAGTGATTGGAGGAGCATTTTATTTAACTTCGACTCAAAAAGTCAGTAACCCCAGCGAGATCGCTCAAGATACTAATACAGCTACTCTCACTAGCGTTTGGGACAAAGAAACTGAACCAGCTTATTTCGGAACGACAGAAATGACCGTGTATCGTAGTCCCTCTTGTGGTTGTTGTGCAGGATGGATCGAACACGCGAAACAGCATGGTTTTAAAGTCAAAGATATTAAAACCCAGGATATGGAAGCAGTGAAGCAGAAATATAATATCCCTACCGAGCTAGCCTCCTGTCATACAACTATTATTGATGGTTATGTCATGGAAGGACACATTCCCGCCGATGATATTAAACGTTTTCTAACTCAAAAATCCGAACTAGCTGGTTTAACCGTACCAGGAATGCCCATCGGTACACCAGGAATGGAATCACAAAATATCAAGCAACCATTTCAAGTCTTAGCGTTTAACGACAAAGGAAAAGTCGAAGTATTTAAGGAATATCAATCTTACTAAGACAAAGTAGTTTAAATTAATCATGGTTAAAATTAACCGTCGTCAGTTTATTGCATTAAGTGCTGCTGGTGTAGGAACAGCTTTAGTAGGTAATTGGTTGCGTCAAGAAACTATTTCTAGTCAACCTTTAGCCTCTTCATCTGCTAGTGTTATTCCTATTTATCAGAGTAGTGATGGATTATTAGAATTAGACTTAGAAGCTAAAGAAAATCCCGTAAATTTAGCTGGGAGACAAGCATATCTATTAACCTATAACGGACAAATCCCTGCGCCTCGTCTGGAAGCCAAACCAGGAGATCGGGTTCGCATTCACTTTACTAATAATCTCTCTCAACCTACTAATATTCACTATCACGGCTTGCATATTCCCGTTACGGGTAATGCAGATAATGTTTTTCTTCATATCCAACCAGGAGAAAAACTAACCTACGAATTTCAGATCTCAGCAAATCATCCAGCAGGAACATTTTGGTATCATCCCCACCTGCATGGTTTAGTTGCCGAACAATTGTTTGGGGGTTTGGCAGGGTTATTTATCGTGCGCGGTGAATTGGATGAAATTCCTGAAATTAAAGCAGCGAAAGAAGAGTTTTTGGTACTGCAAGACTTTGCAATAGATGATAATGGCAGACTAATCAATTCAGCCCATATGTCTCTGATGATGGGAAGAGAAGGGGATATCATTACAGCTAACGGACAAGTAAATCCCAGTCTTTCTTTACCTGAACAAGGATTATTGCGCTTGCGGATTCTCAATGCTTCTACTTCCCGTTTTTATCGACTGGCTTTAGAAAATCATGCTTTTTATCAAATTGCTACTGACGGAGGTGCGTTAAACGAACCTATAGAAGTTAACGAATTGCTACTGACACCAGGACAACGAGCCGAAGTTTTGGTAAAAGGAAACCAGGAATCGGGTCAGCATCGCTTACTTAATTTACCTTACGATCGCGGTGGTATGGGGATGATGGGTGGCGGTATGATGAATGGCAGAGGGATGATGGGTGGTGGCATGATGGGCAGAAATAACCGCGATGAACCCATAGTTTTAGCAACGATTAGCTACGAAGCCCCAGGACAGTCTCTTTCAATCCCAAGCAAACTTACTTCAATTGCTGCATTACCTGAACCTCAGACAGTCAGAAGCTTTGAACTGAATCATGGCATGAATCCCGCCGTGGGCATGGCTTTTTTGATTAACGGCGAACCTTATAGTAGCGATCGCACTGATACCCAAGTACAACTCGATACAGTAGAAGATTGGGAAATAACCAATACAGGAGTTATGGATCATCCCTTCCACGTTCACAATAATGCTTTTCAAGTTGTCAGTCGTAACGGACAACCAGAATCATTACTGGCTTGGCGAGATACGGTGCTAGTGCCTAGAGGTGAAACAGTCCGCATTCGCATTCCCTTCAGGGATTTTGCTGGTAAAACAGTGTATCATTGCCACATTCTCGACCACGAGGATTTAGGTATGATGGGGAATTTGATGATTAATGCTTAGTAACAAGGGTATGAATATAGCGATCGCAGCAATAGTTTTGTTAAGCTTCTTGACAGGTATTTTGGGTTTACCAAACGGTCATTGTTCCTCTCTAGCAAAGACTCAGCCAGAAGATTCTCAGACGTTGCCCGATAGTTAGTTACTGGTATTGTCAGCTTTGGCAGGTATTAGCTCTTGACAGCGTTTACTTAGTTGATCTTGCTATCACGTTCCTTAAAAGAACAGGACACCATCCATTATCAGTCCACGTCGATAAAATTTACCGAAATAGAAAAAACCGAGCTTTCTGTAAAGAAAAAGGAATTAGAATTAGTGGCTCTCCTCTGGGAAGACCACCCAAAAATATTAGT
>JBHJNX010000027.1:0-5210 GCA_050330335.1 Pleurocapsa sp.
TAGGAAGCTGAAATTGCTCCAGCGTCGTTTGAAAACTAAAACAAAAGGCTCGAACAACTGGTTGAAGCTGCAAAAGAAGATAGCTAGGCTGCATGAAAAAGTGGCTAATACTAGACGCGACTGGCATTTTAAATTGGCTAATGAGCTCGTTCAGAGCGCAGACAATATTTTTGTTGAAGACATTAACTTTAACTCCTGGTCAAAAGGGTTATTTTGTAAGCAATCTCTTGATTCTGGTATTGGTGGATTTATCAATACCGTACTGCCTTATGTTGCTTGGAAACAGGGCAAATTTTATCTCAAGGTAGATAAAAATGGTACAAGTCAGGAGTGCTGCAAATGCCAGGCACATACTGGCAAAAAAGAACTAGGACAGAGAGTTCATCACTGTGAAGATTGCGGTCATACTGAATCGAGAGACACCTGTTCGGCTAAAGTAATTCAATATCGTGGTGAAATAGCGGTAGGGCATACCGTTAATCAAAATGCTTGCAGAGGCGATGCGACGGGGATAGTTCAACTTTCGTTGTTCGATCTAGTTGGCTGTCGATGAGTCAAGAATCCCCCAGTAAAACGACGCTAGGAGTTTACTGGCGCGAGTGTCAACTTCCTTACTAAGAGCAATTTGCTAAATGTTGGCTACAAATCTTTTAGGGGCTGAAAATACCCTCTATTTTGAGGATACGGGTGCTGAATTTAGTTCAGCACCGTGAGATGTCCGTTTTGTCTGGATAATAGCAACAAAACCAATGACAAATGACAAATGACTATTTACTTTTTAAACTGTTTTTCTACTGCACTGACCAATAAATCTCGCGGTAAAAATCTCGGAAGATTAACAATAAATTGATTACCAATACCGCCAGTAACTATAGTAGATTGATTTTTATTTAATGCTTTGAGTGCTTCTTGCACCACTTCGGTGGAGGAAACTAGACTATCTTTGCCCTCTTCAGCAAAAGATGAGGGAAATTCGGCGCGTTGAAAAAATTCTGATTCTGTAGGGCCAGGACACAGAGCTAAAATACTTACACCGCTATCTTTATTTTCCGCCCATAGTGCTTCAGTAAAATTGAGAACAAAAGCTTTAGTCGCAGCATAAACAGACATATAAGGCAAAGGTTGAAAACCTGCAATGGAAGAAACATTAATAATTCCTCCTTTACCCCTCTGTTGCATTTCTGCTAGAAACAACCCAGTCAACTCCGTTAACACGATAACATTAAGTTGAATCATCGTAAGTTGTTTGGCTAGGCTGCGATCGCTGAATTTGCCATAATCGCCAAAACCAGCATTATTAATTAACAAATCCACAGTTAAGCCTCGTGCTTTAATTGCATCGTACAGTAAATTTCCTACATTGGGTTCGGTCAAATCTTGAGGTATAACCGTAGTTTCTATTTGATATTGGGTTGCTAATTCTGTAGCCAGTTGTTCTAATTTATCTTGCGATCGCGCTACTAAAATTAAATTTCGCTCTCTAGCGGCTAATTCTCTGGCAAAAGTCTCTCCAATTCCCGAAGATGCGCCAGTAACTAAAGCAGTTTCTCTCATGTCCATTAACTCTGATTTTTGTTAAAAATTGTAACGCATTAATCATTTATACTTTCTTTTAGTTGGATGCAAATCCTTTTTTGATTTTTAATTTTCCTCTTGCGCTTTTACTAGGGGAATGTTGTTGAATCCATTCCAGGTGTTGCGGTAATAATTTAGCTAAATCGTAATTCTCAACTATGGTTTTTCTGGCATTGCGGCGAATTTGTGCCATTTTATTGGGATTATCTAAAGCTTCAATTACGCGATCGCTTATTTGTTGCGGGGAAAAGAAATTAACCAACAAACCATTAACTCCATCTTCGATAATTTCTGTAACGGGAGCAGTATCGGAAGCCACAATTAAACAACCTGTAGCTAAAGCTTCTAGCATCGACCAAGATAAAACAAAGGGACGAGTTAGATAGACATGAACCGAAGAAGCTTGCAAGACTTGCAGATATTCTCCATAGGGCAGTAAGTCTGTAAAATGTACCCGACCGAAATCGAGAGTAAATTTTTCTAACATGGCTTGTTTATAAGTTTTACCATTGGGAAGAGATTTACCATAAGCCACTCGATCCTTACCCACAATGACAAAATGGCACTGAGGTCTTTTTTGCTGCAAAATAGCAATAGTTTCGATTAACTGAGGGAAGCCACGATAGGGTTCCATGCCTCTAGCTACATAGGTAACAACTTCTTCTACCCCCGATAAATCTAAACCGATACGAGGCAAGATTAACTTAGCTTCCGGTTTGGGTTGGAAATAATCAATATCAATACCATCGTGATAGACTTGAATTTTGTCGTGGTATTCTGACGGAAACTGCGATCGTTGCCAGTAAGTGGGAGATAAACCGCGATCGCAACTGTATAAATCTAATAAAATCGGCGCATTTTTGATTCTAATCCGAGCTTCATCATCAGCATTTATCGGATCGCCAGGGTCAAAGCTAGCATCAGAGCCGTAGGCATTATAAAACCATTCAAAATAGCATAACAAACTAGATTTAGGAAAAATATCCTTCATAAATAAAGTAGGACCCCAACCGGAATGACCGTAAACTACATCGGGAATAAAACCTTGGTCTTTTAATTGTTGTGCCACTCGATAAACTGCTTGAGCTTCTAAAACCGCATTTTCCAAAGGTCGCACATAATGATGAGTTTCAGGGCGCGCCGTGCGAGATTTTTCATATATAATTTTAGTAACTCCTGCTATTTGACCCTCTTGACGATTGGTGATAAACACCACTTGATTACGAGCATCTCTGCCTAAAACTGTGGCTAAATGGCGAAACTGGGCGGGAAAATTGGGGTGAAGAAACAAAATTCGCATCATTCATCAATTTGTGATTCATATATCAATCGGATCGTAAATCTAGTAAGTTGATAATTAAGGATAATTTTCAGATTTAATAACAAATGAGTTGATATGCGCGATCGCTTGAATAAATTCATTGGCAAAACTCGCTTTGTGGTTGCTCGTATTTTCGTTCACCTAGCGGGTGATGAAATTGCTCCGTTGCTGGGAATTCTCAATCAGGTGGCACGAGAAGCGATAGACAGTGATGGAGATTTAGAAATTTTAGGAGAAGGTTTAGTTACAGTATGTCAAAACCTCTTACAAATGAGTACCTATTGGCAATCTGCTGCTAATGAAGGAGATGTATTTTGGGACGAAGGAGAGGCGGGAGATTATGTCAATGAACTATTTACCGACTCAGCACAGAGATACCTCAGTGAAGTCAATTTAGAGAGTCCTCTAGCAGAAGACGAACCTCTTACCCTACCAGTAACCCGCAACTTAGTAGTGATGATTGCAGTTGCTATGATAGGAGAGGCTCCCGATCTAGAAACTAATTTAGCAGACATCGAAGCACTCGAATACGGACTCAAAGCTTTAATTAACCTTCACTACCAGGAAAAACTCAGAGCTATTCAAATTCATTTCTCTCCTGCACAACTAGGAGATGAACTCAACGGCGAACAACTACTAATCAACTTCCCCGAATTGATTCCCCTGTAATAAGTAATAGGTATTTTTTTTCTGCCTCCTGCCTTATAACTGAAAAAAAAGTGAACCAATGTTGCCGATGTCTAGTCTAAAGCAAGAGAATTAAATATTTCTAAACAATGATCGAAGTATTAGCTAGTAACCAAGCTAGTTTTATAGAAGGGGAGTCAGAAACTCAAGTAGAGACAGAACGAGAATTGATTTTACGCTGTCAACACGGCGATCGCGATAGTTTTCGTCTTTTGTATCGACGCTATCAAAAACGAGTCCGTTCCACTCTATATCAATTATGCGGTAATGCTGCATTAGATGACTTAGTTCAAGAAGTATTTTTAAGGGCTTGGAAGGGATTACCCAACCTGCAAAAGATTGAATATTTTTCAACTTGGATTTATCGCATCAGTTGGAATGTGGCAACTGATCGCAGGCGACAACTAGCTAAAAATCGCGATTTCACTTATGGAATAGCTAAACTATCTCATGATGACTACGAATTTAATCCCAAAGAGCATCCCTCAGATGTTCAAGACACGCCAGATTTAATGCGTTTGCATTATCAGGATCTGGTTCAACGAGGTTTAGATAGTCTGAGCTTCGACCATCGTTGTGTATTAGTTTTACATGATTTAGAAGATTTACCCCAAAAACAAGTTGCTAAAATTTTAGACATACCTGTAGGAACAGTAAAATCTCGTTTATTTCATGCCAGAAGTTGTCTGAAGAAGTTTTTACAACAGCAAGGCATATCTTTCTAAGCCTAGCTAATTATTGACTATAGAATTTTTAAGGATTCGACCGTGACTAAACTACCCGACCGCGAACAACAAAATTTCGTTAATTTCTTGCGGGATAATCGCCCCCTTCCTCCCGATTGCCAGGGCAATTTAGAACCAAAATTAATGAATTCCATAGGGGAACAACCTAAACGACATCATAAATATGGCTCGAATTTAATTTGGACTATTCCTGGAGCGATCGCCACGGGAGTTCTTTTTACTTCGGTAGGTTTGAGCTTCAAAACTCCTCAAGTAACCATCGAAACTTCAGAATTGGACAAATTAGACAAATTTGTAGTTAATAGCTGGAATGATACCATCGACCACGGTAGTTTTGTAGTTTGGAATGAAGAAGACACCCATTTAATATTTTCTGACTTTCAACAACCTCAAACCCAAACAACTTTGTCTCTATCTGCCAAATAAATTTATACAATTTTGTCTCAATAATTTTCGGGTTTACAGGGGAAAATTTTGAGGGATTCCGATGAAACAGCATGGGATATGCTATGCTAAATACTGCCAGTACGCGGATGTGGTGGAATTGGTAGACACGCACGCTTGAGGGGCGTGTGGCTTACGCCTTGCGAGTTCGATTCTCGCCATCCGCATTTTTCCTTATGCTTTGTAGGGCGAGCCTTTCACTCTCATGCTAGCCACGCCGCATTAAACTTCTTGCTCAAAACTTGCTCATTACTTACTCAAACCACATTTTCGCCCACGAGTCAATCCCCTATAAATTAACCGCTTATTATAATTACCAGTACAAGCATTCCTATACTTCGGGGTATACGCCCATAAAAAAAAGGCGACGCACACGCCACCTTTAGCAACCATAAAACTGTCATTTTGTCAAATCGCGGATTCAGTCCATTTTTAGC
>JBHJNX010000028.1:0-24823 GCA_050330335.1 Pleurocapsa sp.
GCTCCTAGCGTCGCTTTACTGGGGGATTCTTGACTCATCGGCTGCCAACTAGATCGAACAGACCTTCGCTGAACTATCCCCGTCGCATCGCCTCTGCAAGCATTTTATACAAGTGTGACGGAGCGCACAAGCTCCGCCCTTCGAGGGCGGTATGCCCTACCGCCAATTCTCCACGATCTTGAATTATTTTTGCCGAACAAGTATCTCTCGACTCGGTATGACAGCAATATCGATTAATTGGTCGCGTTCTGTTAATTCTAGTCGTAATGATTGTAGATAATGAAAGCAAATCCCACCCTTTCCTCAAAGCTCAATTGATAAAAATCGCGAATCACAAACCCGCGATGGTTGACAAATAATTTGTCAAGATGACATTAATTTGACAATCGACACTTCCTATCACAAGTACATTTGGCGTACAATAGACTCAAAATTACGGAGAGGGTGGGATTTGAACCCACGTTACCTTGCAGTAAACTCGATTTCAAGTCGAGCGCGATCGACCACTCTGCCACCTCTCCAAATATGGCTTTAATATAATAACAAAAAATCAATGTCTGGTCTAAAATGTTAAGCGATCGCGATAAATTGAATTAAATAATACATACTTTAAAAGTAAGAGGCAGTATTTTTTTGTTCGTATAAAATATCATTGGAAATAATTTGTCCGTTTTGTTGGACCCAAATTAGGGAAATTTGAGTTACTCGACCGCGAGTGAGGGACACTAGAGAAAAACTACGTTTTACTCCTTCTGGTTCGGTTTTAATGCGAGGAACACAAGCCGAATTCAAGTAAATTGTCCCTTCTGGGCTAAGATTAATTCTAGTTCGCAAGCGGTCTTTACGGTGACGCAGACGATGATGCATATGTCCGAAAGTAACTAAAGGAATGGACTTACCCATGCTACGAACTTTACTGATCGCTTCAGCAAAATCGGGATCGCCGTAATCTCCCCCTAAAGGATGCCAATCTTTTCCACAGATAGCTTCTGGTGCATCTCCTAAACCTGTAGGCCCATTATGACCGATGAAAATAAGAGTATCGTAAGCCGTGTTTTTAGCTGCTTTAACAATTCGATTGGTAGATTCGGCAAAACTCCTGACATCATAGCGATCGCGATAGAAGTTTTCGTTACGCCATTTTGTTCCCCCCCAACTGAAAGGACGACTTCCTACTACTGATAAATTAAACTGGGGAAAATCTAGGTGAGAAAAGCCGACGTGAGTTTCACCTAATAATTCTAATTGTTGTCGCACTCGATCTTCTTTGGTGCGATCATAGGGGGCTTGTTTTTGTCCCCAATAAGAGGCAGTATACCAAGCATCGTGATTGCCCATAATGGCAGCTTTCGGTAGGGATATTGCGGCAATTTGACGGACTACTTCTACTGCTTCGTTACCAAAATCTCCCACAAACAGTACTAAGTCTACATCTAAATCTTTTAATGCTGTTTCGTCTTCACTATTCCACAAGTCATGAATATCTCCTACTACGGCAATTGTTATTTTTTGGTTAATTTCTGTCATTATTTGCCATTTATTCCTGCTGCTTTATCATTGTCTCATTGTACTAATTTAAAATTTAACTATTTTCAGACAGCTTAACTATGAGGCTTGGCAAAATTAATCAGTTTTTCAGCAAACCCGAGTTAATTATCTCTAAGCTATTTAATATAGGTTAATGTAAACTTTACTCAGATTAAAACAGAGAGAGGTTTATCCTCAATGATCAATAGCAAATCTATAGATGCTTCTCAAGTACAATCGCTTCCAGATAATTTTGCGTCAGAAGATTCTTCGGTTTGGACGATTGAAGACAGCGAAAACCTCTATGGTATTCAAGGATGGGGTGAACCCTATTTTGCCATTAATGAGGCGGGAAATGTTACTGTGTCTCCTCAAGGTGCATCTAGGGGCATATCTTTAGATCTCTATGAATTGGTAGAGTCTCTCAAAAAGCGTCAGATCGATCTGCCGATGGTGATTCGTTTTCCAGATTTGTTGGCCGATCGCTTGGAAAGATTGTATGCTTGCATGAATCGAGCGATCGCTCGTTATAAGTATCCTGGGAGTTATCAGGGGGTTTTTCCTATTAAATGCAACCAACATCGTCATTTGATCGAAGCTTTGGTACGTCACGGTAAACCCTATCAATTTGGCTTAGAAGTCGGTTCAAAACCAGAATTAATCGTCGCCTTGGCTCATCTCGAACCCAGCGATCGCGGCAGTCGACCTTTATTGATTTGTAATGGTTATAAAGATCGAGAATATATCGAAACCGCTTTATTAGCTACCAAACTGGGACAGAAAACAATTATTGTGATCGAACAAATTAAAGAACTGGATCTGGTTTTAGAAATTAGTTCCGAGTTAGAAATTACTCCAATTGTTGGGGTACGTGCCAAACTCAATACTAAAGGTACAGGAAGATGGGGCGAATCTACGGGCGATCGCGCTAAGTTTGGTTTGACGGTATCTCAAATTGTCGGAGTAGTAGAAACCCTCTCAGCAGTAAATAAGTTAAATTGCTTGCAGTTATTACACTTTCATGTCGGTTCGCAAATTTCGGCGATTAAAGTCATTAAAGATGCCATTCGTGAAGCTAGTCAAATTTACGTTCAGTTAGCCAAAATCGGTGCTAATATGCAATATTTAGATGTTGGTGGTGGTTTGGCTGTAGATTACGACGGCTCGAAGCGTAATTTTCGGGCTTCTAAAAATTATAATATGCAGAATTATGCCAACGATATTGTGGCACAGGTTAAAGATGCTTGCGACCAAGGAGGAATTGACGTACCGACTTTAATCAGTGAAAGTGGCACGGCGATCGCTTCCCATCAGTCGATATTAATTTTTGATGTTTTGGGTACAAGTAACATTCCCGATTCTCCCAGGCGATCGCCAGATGAAGATGAACCATTAGTAATTCGTAATTTTTGGGAAACTTATCAATCCATCGACAGTAACAATTACCAAGAAGCCTATCACGATGCAATTCAGTTCAAACAAGAAGCCTTGAGTTTATTTAACTTTGGTTATCTTAATTTGGCACAACGGGCTAAAGCTGAAGAACTTTATTGGGGTTGCTGTCAGAAAATCGCCGAAATTCTCCGCCAACAAGATTATATTCCCGAAGATTTAGCCGATCTTGAACGGATTATGGCATCGATATATTATATTAACCTATCGATTTTTAAATCTGTCCCCGATTCTTGGGCGATCGACCAATTATTTCCAATTATGCCCATTCATCGCCTCAACGAACAACCTACAGAAAAAGCTATTTTGGCAGATCTGACTTGCGATAGTGACGGTAAGATTGACAACTTTATCGATCTCAAAGATTGCAAAGGAGTATTAGAATTACATCCCCTAGAATATATGCAATCCAAAACAACTTTTAAACCCTATTACTTGGGAATGTTTTTAGTGGGTGCATATCAAGAAGTCATGGGGAGTTTACATAATTTATTTGGTGATACTAACGTCGTTCACATTCAAATGACACCCAAAGGCTATCAGATCGAATCTGTCGTCAAAGGCGATACCATTGAAGAAGTATTGAGTTATGTACAATACGATGCAGAAGACTTAATCGAAACCATGCGCCACCGTACAGAAACCGCCCTGCAAGAACATCGCATTACCCTAGAAGAAGCCCAGAAATTACTGCAAAACTACGAAAAAAGTTTAAATAGCTATACCTATTTAACCTAAGTTTTGTCTTAATAACTCTCTTCTGTCAGAGTGGGTTGAATCAAAGTAGTCAACAATCTACTATTTCTAATCACCTTGTTGAAAACAGGTCGCGACGTATTTCGTTGAACTAGAGCTAGAGTTCTATACTGTTGGTGCAGAAAACATCATAATCTTGGACAATAACTGAGGAAAGAGCCGTTGACACAATACTGCCAGATAACTCTGCCATCCTACTAAAATTTCACTCCTGTTTTTGTGTAGTCCTGAAACCAAAGTTTGAGCAACTTTTTCAGCAGTCATCGGCATCACCCAGCGAAATAATTTAAGATGGCGTGCCATTTCAGTATCAGTTAGCGTCGGCAGTAGAGCAATGACTTTAACATTATGTTCTGCCAACTCACTCCTTAGAGCTTGAGTGAAACCGACGATCGCGAATTTAGTTGCTGAATAAGTAGACATAGTGGGAGCTGCTACCTTACCCATCAAGCTAGAAACATTGACAATTGTGCCTTCTTTTTGACTTGCCATGCGTTTCGCCAACAGGCGAGTAATGTTCATCATTCCCAATAAGTTAAGGGAAATTTCTTCTTCAACTTTGCCAGCCCGGCTATTTAAGAATGTTGACTGGTGTGCCACTCCTGCACAGTTAACGAGTAAGTGAATTGGTTTATGAGTACTCCATGCCTGAGCAATTGCAATATTAATCGAAGCGGGTTGCGTCAGATCTAAAGACAAGGTAGTAACCTTAACTCCGATTGCAGTAATTTCTGTGGCGACTTCGGCTAGTTTCTGACGCTCCCTAGCTACTAAGATTAAATGTTTGATTCCTCGTTTGGCTAATTCAATTGAAATTGCTTTACCAATCCCACGAGAAGCACCTGTAACTAAAGCTGTTTTGCCCTTTATATCCATAGATTTAAACCTCACTAAAACTTTCTACAAGGTCAACAAATACCCGAAATATTTTGTGATTAATAGAGTGACAAATTGATTGGGTGCATACAATTAGAAAATAGTGAAGTAAACTCTACGATTACTATTCTTTTTTATTGGCAAAACAAGCTATCGTACCTAAACTTACTGCTGCTAGATAACCTATTGTTATAACAGTGATTAAAACTAGCGTACTTGGAGATAAAGTCATAATTAAACCTCTTTTTTTGATTTCATCTACAGGCTAACAGAAGTGTAAAGAAAAAATAAGTAAAATGAGTGATCCCCAATAAATGTTACAAAAAATAATAAAAGTTTCAGATTTGATTAGTATTGAATGAGCATATTTGTTGATAGTTTTAATCCTTTATATAAATACATTTGCGTCTGTATAGTAGTTCAATTAGTTTCATAATTAATCATGAAACTAATTGCTTGTGTTAAATTAATTGTGAGAAGAAAGTTAAGAACTTGATAAGCCAAATATGAATTAATTTTGTTTAGATTGAACATATTGAATTCTCATTTGTATTAATACACATTTTTGCAAACTAAAAATTACCAGATAACTGTTTATATTTCTTCTACTTTTAAAGCGATCGCGCATTCATTTAACAGCCATCTCGGTAAGCTAATGTGCGTTTAAATTGTGAATTTACTTGTTAGTAATTAATATCTTCCTCCCCTGCTTCACGGTCGTCACAAGCTTTGGAGGAAACCTCCAAAGACGCGACCTCCCCTGCTTCCCCTGCTCAATCTTAAGTAACCATCGGGAATTGATATTAGCTATTATCAGGCTTTGCAGCCAAATACTCATAAAGAGCATAACGGATATTGACATCCTCTTGAGCTTGTTGCATTAGTCTTTTGGCAGCTTCTGGTTGAGAGTGCATCAGCATCCGAAAGCGGTTTTCAGCATACATTGATGGTTCGACTGGTTGTTTGGGTGGGTGACTGTCCAATATCAAGGGATTTTCACCTTTAATTGTCCGTCTGGGGTCATAACGGTAGAGCAACCATCTTCCAGAATCAACCAAAGCTTTTTGCTGTTGCATGGCAGTGGTCATATTAATACCATGAGCGATACAGTGAGAATAGGCGATAATTAAAGACACGCCATCATAGGCTTCCGCTTCTAAAAATGTCCTGAGAGTATGTTCGTCTCGCGCACCCATAGCTACACTGGCAACGTAAACATTACTGTGAGTCATCGCCATTAAGCCCAAATCTTTTTTCGCTGAGGGTTTACCACCTGCGGCAAATTTAGCTACTGCACCCCTGGGGGTAGCTTGGGACATTTGCCCCCCTGTATTGGAATAGACTTCTGTATCCATCACCAAAATATTGACATTCTTACCGCTAGCCAAAACCCGATCCAATCCGCCATAACCGATGTCATAACCCCAACCATCACCGCCAACGATCCAGACACTTTTTTTAACTAGATAGTCTGATAGGGATAAAAGTTGTTTGATTTTGTTGTTAGTAGATAGTAATGAGTGAAGTCGCTCTTTCAGTTGACTGATTCTGGCTCTTTGTTCGTAGATACCTGCTTCATCTTGTTGTTTGGCATTTAAAATACTAGAAGCTAATTCTTCTCCTACTTCCCCTGCCAGAGATTTCAGTAATTCAGCAGCAAATTCTGCCTGTTTATCCAAAGAAATGCGAAATCCCAACCCAAATTCGGCATTATCTTCAAACAGGGAATTCGACCAAGCTATCCCCCTACCTTCGGTGTTATGACTCCAGGGAGTTGTAGGCAAGTTACCCCCATAAATAGAAGAACAACCAGTAGCATTTGCTACCAAAGCGCGATCGCCAAATAGCTGGCTAATCAATTTCAAATAGGGAGTTTCACCGCATCCGGCACAAGCACCAGAAAATTCAAATAGAGGTTCTTGCATCTGCTGATGGCTGATTTTATGCAGATTTAATTTAGTGCGATCGCCATAGGGTAAATTAAGAAAGAAATTCCAGTTTTCTCGCTCTTGTTCCCTTAATGGTAGCTGAGGCTGCATATTAATAGCTTTGAAGCGGGGTTGAGATTTATTTTTTGCTGGGCAGACATCTACACAAATACCGCATCCCGTACAGTCTTCGGCAGCTACTTGGATGGTATATTTCAATCCCTTCCAGTCGTGTTCTCTAGCATCAGTAGATTTAAAACTAGCTGGTGCATTGGCTAACAGTTGGGGTTCATATACCTTACTGCGAATTACAGCATGAGGACACACCATGATACATTTACCGCATTGAACGCAAACATCTGTATCCCAAACAGGAATTTCTTGGGCAATATTGCGTTTTTCTAACTTAGAAGTTCCAGTAGGATAAGTTCCGTCGCAGGGTAAGGCACTGACGGGTATACTGTCTCCTTGATGAGCGATCGCTTTACCCAATACTTCTCGGATAAATTTAGGTGCAGTGTCGGGTATAGGATTGGTGTTAGACTTATCGCCACAGGCTTCTACATCTTTAATTGCGACTTCGTACAAATTATCCAAAGTGGCATCTACGGCTTTGAGGTTCATTTTGACAATTTCCTCGCCTTTGTTACCGTAAGTCTTACGGATCGATTCTTTAATAGCAGCGATCGCTTGTTCTTTAGGTAACACTCCCGATAGGGCAAAGAAACAAACCTGCATTACTGTATTGATCCTGCCTCCCATTCCTGCTGCACGGGCGACTTGGTAAGCGTTGATCCCATAGAATTTTAATTGCTTCTGGCTAACAAGCCATTGTATCTGCTGCGGTAATTGATGCCAAAGTTCAGCTTGACTATAAGGACTATTGAGTAAAAATGTACCTCCTGGGGCGATCGCTTCAAGCACGGGCAAGGTTTCTAAAAAATGCCACTGGTGACAGCCAACAAAATTGGCTTGGTTAATTAAATAACTAGAATGAATCGGTTGCGAACCAAAACGCAGATGGGAAACCGTTACCGAACCAGATTTTTTGGAATCATAAACAAAGTAACCCTGAGCGTAATTATCTGTTGACTCGCCAATAATTTTGATGGTATTTTTATTTGCCCCCACAGTACCATCCGAACCCAAACCATAGAAGATTGCCCGAACAATATTATCGGTTTCGGTAGAAAAGTCTGGATTGTATTCTAAGCTGGTATGGCTTAAATCGTCATTGATGCCGATGGTAAAATGATTTTTTGGCGTATCTTCTGCTAGATTATCCAACACACCTTTAATCATGGCGGGAGTAAATTCTTTAGAAGATAGTCCGTACCTGCCACCAACAATTTTCGGTAGGGATGTGGTATAGTTTTCCACCACAGCATTAACGACATCAAGATACAGGGGTTCTCCCCCACTACCTGGTTCTTTAGTGCGATCAAGAACTGCAATACTATTAACAGTTTTAGGCAAGGCAGCTATCAACCTTTGAGTATCGAAAGGACGATATAAGCGAACTCGAATCAGTCCAACTCTTTCCCCCCGTTGATGCAAATAATCTACCGTTTCTCTTACTGCTTCGCATCCCGAACCCATTAAAACAATCACTCTTTCAGCTTCAGGATGACCATAATATTCAAATAATTGATACTCTCTTCCCGTAAGTTGAGCAAATTCATCCATGACTGTCTGAACAATTTCAGGACAAGCTCGATAATAAGGATTGACAGTTTCTCTAGCTTGAAAATAAAGATCGGGGTTTTGTGCTGTACCTCGAATTACAGGATGGTCTGGAGTTAAAGCCCTCTGACGATGGGCGATAATATCGTCTTCAGCAACCAGCGATCGCATGACCGACTCATCCAATAATTCGATCTTTTGAATTTCGTGAGAAGTGCGAAAGCCATCAAAGAAATGTAAAAAAGGAATTCTCGAACGTAAACTAGCAGCAGTGGCGATTAATGCCAGATCCTGTGCTTCCTGTACTGATGCTGAACATAGTAGAGCAAACCCTGTAGCACGAGTCGCCATGACATCACTATGATCACCAAAAATCGATAGAGCTTGGGCAGCAATAGAACGGGCTGCTACATGAAATACTGTCGGTGTCAGTTCCCCAGCTATTTTATACATATTGGGAATCATCAACAATAATCCCTGAGAAGCAGTAAAAGTAGTAGTCAGTGAACCCGTCTGTAACGCACCATGAACTGCCCCTGCTACCCCTCCTTCACTCTGCATTTCCACTACAGTAGGTACAGTACCCCAAAGATTTTGTTTACCCTGAGAAGACCAGGTATCAGCCCATTCAGCCATCGGTGAAGAGGGAGTAATGGGATAGATGGCAATAACTTCATTGAGAGGATATACCACACGGGCAACGGCTTCATTACCATCAAGAGTAGCAAAGGTATTAGTTTTGTTTTCAATCCCTAAAGCAACCATGACCAACCTCTTCTCTGGTAGTTAGAACAGTCACGTAGTGACACTGTTCTCAGTTCACCTCGAAGTTAAGTCAAAAGTTTGAAGATGTTGTGAGGAGTTGAGACAAGGTAGTAGATCCCCCGTACAGAGAGTGGGTTTGACTTCTGACTTTTTCTAATTGTTCAACAACGCAAAACGCGATCGCGTCCTTGTGTTTTAGCGGCATAGAGAGCTTTATCGGCGGTGCGAATCAGGCTTTGAACTTCTATCCCATCATCTGGAAAACAACTAACTCCTACGGAAATCGTAATGCGGTCTAATTTTTTACCATCATGTTCTAAATGTAGTTCTCTAACTCCTTTTCTGATTTCTTCAGCGCGGAGAATGACATTTTCTAAAGCAGCATCGGGCATGATAATGACTAATTCTTCTCCACCATAGCGACAGGCTACATCATATTGGCGAATTTGTTTTTTGAGATAATTACCAACTGTTTGTAAGACTAAATCACCTGCTTCATGACCATAAGTATCGTTAAAGCGTTTGAAATGATCGATATCGATCATGATAATTCCGATGAATTGTTTTTTTCTTTTAGCGCGATCTATTTCCCTGGCTAGAGATTCTTCTAAAAACCGTCGATTGAATAAACCAGTTAGGGGATCCCGTAAACTTTGATATCTTAAAGTTTCTTGCAATCGTAAACTAGCAAAAGCCATGGCGATATTTTGTGCTACAGTTTCTCCCAATTCTTGAAATGTTTCGCTGACACAAAGGGAGTTATTTAAATGTAAATAAAGTAACCCCATAGTTTCTCCTTGTGCCATCATCGGCAAACAAATAGTGGGAGTTAAATTTTTCTCCAGGTGAATGTGAGAGCAATAAATTCTTGGGGCTGTGGGATCTCCTTTATGGGGGCTACTGCGTCGCAAAGCCCAACATTCTTGAGGCAAAAAATGATCATCACTAGTAATAGTTCCCCATGTAGCGATCGCTTCTAAAATATCTTTACTATTATTGAGTAAATAAACTGCTCCGTCGGTATTAGGAAATAAAGGTTGTAATAAATCTGGTAGAGCATTTTTAGCTTCTTTTAAAGATAAACAAGCCTGTAAAAAACTGTTCATCTCAGCTAGTTTAATTCTTTTTTGATTACGAATTTCTAAAGCTTTAACTTCTCTAGCCAAGCGTTTATTTAATTCTTCGGTTTTTAATTGAGCTTCTTTGCTTTCAGTGACATCATAAGTTATGCCTAAAACTTGTGTTGGTTGACCACAGTCGTCTTTTTCAAAAACTGTATCTTTACTGTGTAGCCAATGCCATTTACCCTGCTTATCTTGAATGCGATATTGAATTTCTAAATATTCATCTTCTTTTAAATTTAGACAGTTTTGATAGTGGTTTTTAACTATTTCAATATCTGATGAATCGAGTAACGCATCTAGCATTTGTGATTTTAAATCGATAATTTCTTGGGGACTGTAGCCTAAAATTTCACTAATATAGCGATTAGCATATATATATTGGTTAGCTTGTAAGTCATAAATATAAATAATACTGGGAACTAAATCTGTAATTTTTTCTTTAAATTTTTTGCTTTTTTCTAAATTTTCATAAGCCAGTTTTAAAGCTTCTGCTCTTTTTTTTGCTCTCAATTCTAATTCAGTATTTAATTGACTAGTTTCTCGTTCCTTAGCTTCAATTTCTGTTATCTGCTGACTCAAAGTCTTATTGATAGCTTCTAATTGAGCGATTGAAGGCAAACTAACAACTTCAGGTAAGAAAAATATTAAAATTGATGCCATACATAGGGCAATAATTGCTGTAATTATTTCAATTACCCCTGATAGTTCAGACAAGAAATGCCAGGTACTCCAAATGTTAAAAATGTGAGTCGTACCACAAGCCAGAACAAACCCAGTGAAAACAATAATTATATTTTTTAGATCTTGCGAAGGTAAATCCACCTTGTAACGTAGGAGATAAATTAATATCCCAGTAATCAAATAACAGGCGATCGCAATTAAAGCATCTGATATAACACGCACCCAACTCAAAGAAATTTGTCCTAAATAATTAGGAGTGTTAATTATTTCTTGACTTGCTAATAATAACTCGTAGGGTGTTGCTCCCATAAATAACTATCGATCAATCGATCTCCAGTAACTTAGATAATAATGTAATGAATTTAGCTTTTAATATCTTGAGATGTCTACTTTTTCGGCTTATCCGAAAATTCCCTGAGATGATACTAGCAAAACTATAAGAATTCAGGGATTGATTGTTATTTATTAATGAAATTTATAATCAGACAAATTGTTAAATCAATCTTTAAAATAATTATCTTGTTAACAAAACGACTCAGAATTTAGCTCAACTAACTAAGATGAATATAACTGAATATTGATCGCAGTACAAAAATCGAATGACTACAGAAATTAGAAAGAGAGAACCTACCGAATCGGATAAAATTTAAACAACTATCAAAGCTTTTTTATTTACTTATAATGTTAACTAATCTTCTAGAGCCACTTCAGTATAGTTTCATACAGCGATCGCTGATAGTAGCAATTATCGTCGGTATTATCTGTGCTATTGTCGGTAGTTATCTGATGGTGCAAAGACTGGCATTATTAGGAGATGCCATCAGTCATTCCGTCTTACCAGGAGTTGCGATCGCCTATTTAATAGGCATGAATATTTTCATCGGTGCGTTTATTGCAGGTGTTCTCAGTACCATCTGTATCAATCTAATCCGCACGCGATCGAATATCAAAGAAGATACGGCAATGGGAATTGTCTTCTCGGCTTTTTTTGCTCTGGGCATTATTTTAATTACCGTTATTCAAAAAGATAATAAAATCGACCTCAATCACTTTTTATTTGGCAATATTTTGGGAGTTACGGCAACTGATGTTCGAGATACGTTAATTATTGCCGTCATTGTCATTAGCGTAGTAGTTTTACTCTACAAAGAATTATTATTCTATACTTTCGATAAGTTAGGAGCGCAAGCAGTAGGTTTACCAGTTAACTTGTTAGATTTGGGTTTGATGATGTTAATCGGTTTGACTATTGTTGCCAGTCTCAAAGCCGTAGGGGTGGTTTTAGTTCTCTCTTTATTAATTACACCCCCAGCAACTGCTTATTTATTAGTTACCAGGCTGCATCAAGTAATGTTTCTCGGTGTAGCAATCGGCATTGTTTCTAGCATCACGGGAATGTATCTCAGTTACTTTTATAATTTACCTTCAGGCCCTGCGATCGTTTTAGTAACTTCAAGTTTATTTGTCCTAGCACTCCTGTTTAGTCCCAGCCAGGGTATTTTAACCCATCGTAATTGTACTTAAAAGCTTACTAAAAGTTTTTATTTGAATAACCTTCCAAGTCGTGCAAATTACTTTCCTTTCTCAAACACATATTGAAACTCTTCTGTCAATGCGTAAGTCCTAAATCAATAATACGGCAATTTTCTTAGGCTATTTTTTAAGCCAAGCATTTATTGGTGCAGTAAATTTATTTGCTTGAGCAGTAGGAATTAAATTCCAGCCAGCTTGACGTAGATGTTGATAAGTTGCCCAGCCTTTCGATCCCCTTGGTACTTGATAATCTGGAACGGCATATTGAGGATAACTAGTATAAGGTTTCCAGGGTTGCTGTGGGTATTCTCGCAAATGAAGTGACATAGTTGTTGGATTATTGCTATCAATTAACCAGCACATTTGTCTATCCATAAATTTTATTCCTCATAATTTACTTAGTATCTATAGCCGATTGATCGCTTTATAGAAATACCTCTATCTATAATTAAAATTTGCTCGATACCAATTTCAACAACGGTTCTAACACACAAAAAAATAGACTAAAGTTATCTTTGTTACAAATTATAGTTATTATTAATAATTTCTAAAATTTTAGAATTCAGGCGGAAGTCAGGCGATCACTTTCTATGTTTATTAGTTTAGATAGCATATTTCTCTATTCATCAAAGAAACCATCTGGCCATTGATCAATTCTGCCGTTACGATTTATGTTTGGCGAGATTACTTCACTTACCATTATTCTTTCTTTTTCTTGACGTTTAAAGTAATGTAATTGAACATCTTCTGGTTCAATTTTGCCATCATGAACAGCAAGTCTAATACCATTTAAAACATGATCGCTATGAGTTTCAACAATAATTTGTACGCCACAACTAGCAGCTAATGCTAATAGTTCGCCTATCTTAGCTTGTCCTTTAGGATGAAGATGTGCTTCAGGATTTTCAAGTAAAATTAATGTTCCAGGTTCAGAAGCTAATACAGCTACAATAATTGGCAAAGTATAGGTAACGCCAAAACCAATATTTGTCGAACGATAATCATTACTTAATCCATAAGAAAATTGTAAACTAATTACATCAATTCCATAATTTGGAGTAACTTTAATGCGTGTACCTGGGCTTATTTCTCCCATCCAAGCTTCTACTTGATCTCCAAGTGTTAAAGAATTAGCAGAAGGATGATTTAGCTTATTATTAGGTATTTCATCATCTTGATAAAGATAAAGAAAATGTGCTGTATATTCTCCTTTACTTCCTAATTGTCGATGTTGCCTTACCTGAAAATCAGACATTTCAAAGTATGGTTTAGGACAGATACGTTCTGCTTGAAGATAATGAAAATTATCTTGAAAAAGGCTAGTTTCATAGCATTCATTTGCAGTGATTGCATCTAAATTTAATACATCTGAATCTCGATCGTATTTAAAATCCCATACTCCTTCATTACCATCTTGCCAGTCAACATTATTCCAGCAAACAATAAATCTAATTAAATCTTTTTTTGCTCCTTCATAAAGAGCGTCTCTAGCAGTACCAATTTTAACTAAATCACCATTTAATGCTAAACCAATCTCTGGAAGCAAGCCTTGTTTATAGGATTGTCTTAATAAAAGTAACGATTGAAGAACCGATGACTTACCTGTACTATTTAACCCAGAAAGTAAAGTTAATGGTTTAACAATAAATTTTTGGTTTTCAAAAGGTTTAAAATTGATTAAGCGCAATGAGCTAATCATGAAAGAACTTCCTTAATTATCTTTTCAATAGTCTCGAATCTATAACTAACCTTACTTGCAGCTTGAGATACAGATTGTAAAAATTTTCTATCCTTATCTAAATAATTAGTAAATATATCAATCAATTTTTGTTTACGTATTTTAAGAACTTCAATTTCCTCATCGCTCAAATTACTAAGATTTACAGAACAAGCTTCAAACAATGCTTTATTAAGAGGATATTTTCTTGGATTTTTAAAATATATTTTACGAAAAGCATTCTCTCCAAAAATTTCAAAAGCTGCAATCATAGCTTTTTGAAAATCACTTTTTATCTCCTCTAAATTTTCTTCTGATAATTCATTTGCTTTGCTTAAAGCATCACTTAAAAATGTATCTCGCTCGTCATTTATATATTGTTTATAATCAGTAATTTTAAAAGCTAAAAAACCCAAAGTAAATTCACGATCATCCATTCTTTTTATTTTAGAATCACTAAGCTGAACGACTTTTTTGAATTCTGGAATATTAGCTAATTCTCCGATAAATTTAGTGGCTTTACCAGGATTTAAAGCGTGACGTATTTCTTGCGGTAATAATCTTTCTCCACCTGTATTAATACGTTTAAAAATATTATATTTTACCTGTGTAGGCGTTCCTTTTTCAATTAAATAAACTGTGACTTGAGTTTCTTCAATACGACGTTGGTATCTACGCTCAAGCTCATCATAAGTTTTACCTTCTAATTCAGTTAAATATTCTAAACCTTCTAGCTTTAGTCTATTTTTATCTTTATCATTAATGAAATGTTTTAAAGCAGATAGTCTTTGTAATCCATCTACAACCAACCATTTATCTTCGTTAGTAGCATCCACATAAAATGCAGGTAATGGAATACGAATTAAAATTGATTCAATCAATCGACTTTTAACATCATCTTTCCAAATATCTGCTTGACGCTGAAAATCAGGAGCTAAATCAAATGCCTGTTCGTCAATTCTTCTTAATAATTGCTCAATAGTTGGTTCTCTAGTAACAATATTTATTTTTTCAGGATCGTATTTAAGATTAGGTTCTTCTATCTCTTCTTCTATCTCTTCTTCCATTAATTTGTTATTTTCTTCTGTTGCTACCATTGGTTAATACTGATATCTAAGTATTTATAAAAATTAGGGACATCATATTTGATATCCCTATTGTAATTTTGCCAGATAATTAATTGAGAAGCAGATATTTACTTAGGTAACATTTAAACTTTTGCTTCTTCCTTAACTAATTTTTCCCATCCCAATTCTTTGAGGTTATCGTTTCTACGCAAAGGACGAGTAGCCAACTCCAGAATATCGCGAGCGTTGGTAAAGCCGTGAATTTGGGCAAAAGTAAACTCAACTGACCACTTAGTATTAATTCCTCTAGCTTCTAGAGGGTTGGCGTGTGCCATGCCAGTAATTACTAAATCAGGTTTAAGTTCATAAATGCGTTGAATTTGATTGTAGTTGTCTGGTTTTTCCATGATGGTGGGAATAGGGACACCCATTTCATTACAGGTTTTTTCGAGTAAATCTAATTCCGCTTTTTGATAACGTTTATCCATATAAGGAATACCAATTTCTTGACAAGTCATTCCACAACGGATTAGAAAACGTGCCAAAGAAACTTCTAATAAGTTATCTCCCATGAAGAAAACCGACTTACCCCGAATTAGCTTAATGTAGTCTTCTAAACTCTCCCAAATCTTGGCTTCTCTTTCCTCTAAACCTTGGGTTTCAATATTAAATACAGAACAGATTTTTTCAATCCAAGCACGAGTACCATCGGGCCCAATAGGGAAGGGTGCGCCAATTAGTTTGGTTTTGCGACGACGCATTAAAGTAGTAGCGGTGCGGGATAAGAAAGGATTAACACCGCAGGTATAATATCCTTCTTCAATTACTGGTAATTCGGTAAAGCGTTTAGCAGGTAGCCAACCAGATACCTTGATTCCCTGCTTTTTCAGTTCTAAAGTTAGGTTAGTGACTACAGGATCGGGTAACGAACCAAATAAAACTAGAGGAGGATGATCTTTGTATTCTGATTCTTCTTTTGTAACTTCTTCTTTTTTACGTCCGAAGTTCATTAATTTGGAAATAGAATTGCGTTCTTCTTTTTCGGCTTCGGCTTTAGGTGCTTCTTTCGGACACTTATGGGCCATTGCAGCCAATACCGTATCTTCTCCTTGAGTAAAGGCGTAGTCTAAACCATTAGCGCGGGCGGTAACGATGGGAATACCGATTTCTGCTTCTAATTTGGGTGCTAAACCTTCCAAGTCCATTTTGATAATTTCGGTAGTACAAGTCCCGATCCAGACAATAACACTAGGATTGCGATCGCGCTTGATTTGTAAACACAATCTTTTTAATTCTTCATAGTCGTTTAACTGTGCCGATATATCTCCTTCTTCTAATTCCGCCATAGCGTAGCGAGGTTCAGCAAAAATCATTACTCCCATCGCATTTTGCAGGAAATAACCGCAGGTTTTTGTACCGATGACTAAGAAGAAACTATCTTCAATCTTTTGATATAACCAAGCAACACAGCTAATGGGGCAAAAGGTATGATAATTGCCAGTTTCACAGTCAAAGTTTAATGCCGAAGGTTGTTGGGCAACAGTCATGTTTCTCTCTCCTCTCTAATTTGATCTAAATTCTTCTAATGCAGTTTTTGTTGATTAATGGGATGGTTGTTGCGATCGCTTTTTATTTCAACTTAGCTTTAAATTGTTCAGGTTGCGCGAGACTATCTGCCATTACTTTTTCCAGTCCGAATAAATTTATGTTTAAAATCTATTTTTCCCAGAATCAACCCCGAAATTAATAATTTTTTTTTATTAGGGACTGTTAGCCAACAACCCCTAAATTCAATTAATTAAACCATCATTAAATCTAATTCGTCTTCTGCTTCTTTGGGTGGATTGAGATAGTAATCAGATAGTAGCGAGAATAAATCTCTGTCTTGTGCCTCATTGGGTACTACTCCTTCTGGTTGTGCCAAAATTTGATCGGCAATATTGAGATAGTAGTCGCAGACGAATTTTAGAGAGGGATCGCTATCTGCCATTTCAAATAGGGTTTTACCTTTAACGCGGGAAACGCGGATGTCTTCAATTAAAGGTAAGATTTCTAGTACGGGCATGGGTACGTGAGAGATATATTTATCTATTAAGTCCCGTTTTGAAGTACGATTGCCAATTAAACCAGCTAAACGTAGGGTATGGGTGCGGGCTTTTTCTCTTACAGATGCAGCGATGCGGTTAGCTGCAAACAGCGCATCAAAACCGTTATCGGTAACGATCATACAGTAGTCGGCATAATTGAGAGGGGCAGCAAAACCGCCACAAACTACGTCACCTAATACGTCAAAGAGAATGACATCGTATTCGTCAAAAGCATTTAATTCTTTTAATAACTTGACAGTTTCTCCCACAACGTAACCGCCGCAACCAGCACCAGCCGGAGGTCCTCCAGCTTCTACACAATGTACGCCGCCATATCCTTCATAGATTACATCTTCGGGCCAGATGTCTTCATAGTGAAAATCTTTTTCTTGTAGGGTGTCGATAATGGTGGGAATTAAAAATCCTGTCAGGGTAAAGGTACTGTCGTGTTTGGGATCGCAGCCGATTTGCAATACTTTTTTGCCTCGTTTGGCTAATGCAGCAGAAATATTACAGCTAGTTGTAGATTTACCAATACCGCCTTTACCGTAAACTGCTAATCTGATTTGTCCCATCGTGCGATCGTCTCCTCTAAAATTTTTAGTTGTAGAAACTTGGTTTAATTAATTGGTTTTATTTTTTTAGTTGCTCAGAGATGTTTTTTGTTCGGTCATTGCAACTCTCTGTTTGCATTATTCACCAACCAACCTGAAAAAATAAAGTGCCTGCTAAATTAAAAGTGGTACCAAATAAGAGCAATAATTTAAAATTCAAGTAATAAATTAAATTTTAAACTCAAAAATCTTAAAAAATTACATTTTTGTATTAATAACTAGTTTTATAATTTTGTTTTTTATAAATAAGAACAAAAAACAAAAAAATGATTTAAACTATTTAAATCTCGATTGAATATATTTCACAAGGCTTTGTTGCTGTATGAGTGAATATCTGCTTAGATCCTTTAGTAATTCGATCTGATTTTCCCAGAAACCAAAAAAGCGATCGCCCGATTGGGTCGGATTAGCGATCGCCATTGGTGCAAATATCTAAATTAATTAAATCTGACCCTTAATTTGTAAAGAAGAATAAATTTTTAGCGATCGCCCTATTTTTCTTTACATCTCATAACAATTCAACTAAAGTCAGCTAGAATAACTTTAGCAACCAAATCATCACCAGTTTCCCTGATAGCAAAAATCTCAAATCCTCCGTCTGATTTTTGAATAGAATAAGTATCTTGTGGTGATAGCTGAATCCTGTCACCAGCAGAAAAATCTTCAATCGTAGCAAAATCTAAATCTTGACCAAAAGTATAAAAACTACCTTCTGAATCTCCCAAGATAAATAAATCTGATCCTTCTCCACCAATCAAAACATCTTGATCAAAGAAGCCTGAAACAGATGGATCTTGCAATTGAGGATCTACTCCAATCAAAGTATCGTTGCCTTCGCCACCAACTAAAGTATCATTGGAAGTACCGCCAATCAAATAATCGTCACCAGCACCACCATCAAGAAAATCATCACCACCTTTTCCTTCTAATCGATTATTTTCCTCATTACCGATAATAGTATCGGGATTGCCGTTACCAATGACATTAACAAAATTTTCGATGGTGAATTCAACGCCACCGACAATTCTTGGCCCGCCTCCAAAAACATAAAGATTTTGACTAAGATCAATTGAACCACCTAAACCAGTTGGAGCCTGAAAGGTATTATCTAGACCAACAGGAGCAATTATTTTACCGACAACAGGTTCTGGATCCCTATCTTGCTCAAGTTCCCCAACACTATCTATAATTAGGTCTTTGCCTTG
Source organism: Pleurocapsa sp. (assembly GCA_050330335.1). Classification (GTDB taxonomy): domain Bacteria; phylum Cyanobacteriota; class Cyanobacteriia; order Cyanobacteriales; family Xenococcaceae; genus Waterburya. The sequence continues at coordinate 19,016 of JBHJNX010000028.1, forward strand.
TTCTCCTTTATCAACATAGATTTCAACTCTGCTGATGGCAGATAAACCAGGACCATCAGGAAAAGTAATGCTTTCAAAAACTATTTCTAAAGAAGCAGTAATTGGTGTATCTGGTTCGAGATAACTATAATCATAGGTATCTATTCCTAGTCCGCCAACAATCGTATCATTTCCTTGAGAACCCAGCATTGTATCATCTCCAGCTAAAGCATCAATCTTATCGTTCCCCTCAGTACCAAAAATAATATCGGGATGATCACTGCCAAAAAGTGAAATACTATTAGTCATTTTCTGAGCAACCTTTATTACTGCTTAATTTTTACAGTCAAAGATTTTCTCTGCAACCCATCTGATCCTGTCATAATTTTTTTGATAGATTACTATAGCTTGAGGGTGTTTATCTGGTTGCTTGGTGTTAATTGCCTGTTACTGATTTCAACTAACAATTTATTTTGCATAATATTTATGTACTTATGAAGCCAATTATTCCTCAGTCTTTAAAAGTAGAAAGAATTACCATCACAATTTCTGACTTACCAGCATCTTTATTCGGAACAAAAATTATCCAGCTATCAGATCTACATTATGATGGCATTCGTTTATCAGAAAAAACCCTAAGCAAAGCGATCGCTTTAAGTAACCGGGAAAATCCAGATTTAGTGGTGATTACGGGAGATTTTGTAACGGACGATCCTACACCCATCGATGAATTAGCCAGCATACTTAAAACTTTAAACAGTAAACATGGTGTTTATGGTTGCTTAGGCAATCATGACTTAATTCCTCAGACAGCTAAACAAATTATTATTGATGCTCTAGCAAAAGTAAATATTAAAATCTTGTGGAATGAAATTGCTTATCCTTGGGATGAAGGACTGGCGATCGCCGGATTACCAGATTTTTGGTCGCGAGAATTTAATCCAGAATTAGTTTTCTCTCAAATACCCGATAATATTCCTCGTATTGTTTTATCCCACAATCCCGACTCAGCCGAAGTTCTGCAAAAATGGCGTGTCGATTTGCAACTATCGGGTCATACTCACGGAGGTCAAATTGTCGTACCTAATTACGGACCGGTGGCCAATTTATTATCAAAAAGTAGAAAATATATTCCCAGGGCCTGGCACGATTACATTCCTTATATTAAAGACTGTTACAAAGTAGTCAAACACTGGCAATGGTCGGAAGGATGGCATCAAGTTGATCGTAATCAACTTTATATCAATCGGGGTTTAGGTACATATGCTCCAGGTAGATTATTCTGTCCTCCAGAAATTACAGTTATTACTTTAGAAGCTAATGAGGAATGAGGAATGAGGAATGAGGAACTAAAAAATTTAGAACTCATCATTCATCATTTATCTTAATTTTTGTCTCCTAAATCCTCGCAGTCATCATTTTTTCAACTGCCTCGGCAATTTGTTCTGGTTGTACGATGGTTAGTCTTTCTAACCTTCCATTATAAGGAGTCGGAATATCTTGAGACGACAGACGTAAGACTGGGGCATCTAATTCGTCAAACAGTTGTTCGTTAATTAACGCTACCAATTCAGCAGCAATCCCGCCAGTTTTCATGCACTCTTCGACAATAATTACCTTGTGAGTCTTGCGTACTGACTGACTAATAGTTTCCATATCAAAAGGCTTAAGAGAAATCAGATCGATAATTTCGGGATCAAAACCTTGTGCCTGAATACTTTTTAAAGCCTGGGTACAATGATGACGCATCCGTGAATAGGTCAAAATTGTCACATCTTTTCCCTGACGAACGATTTCGGCTTTATCTAAAGGTACAATGTACTCGTCTTCTGGTAAATCTTCTTTGAGGTTGTAGAGTAAGACGTGTTCAAAAAACAATACTGGATTGTTATCGCGGATGGCTGCTTTTAATAAACCCTTAGCATTGTAAGCGGTAGAACAAGCCACAATTTTCAATCCTGGTACGGCATGAAAATAGGCCTCTAGTCGTTGCGAATGTTCTGCACCTAACTGTCTGCCAACTCCACCAGGACCTCGAATTACCATGGGAATTGTAAAATTACCGCCAGAAGTGTAGCGTAACATTCCTGCATTGTTAGCAATCTGATTAAATGCCAACAATAAAAAACCCATGTTCATCCCTTCAATAATAGGACGTAACCCCGTCACGGCTGCCCCTATAGCCATGCCACAAAAACTATTTTCAGCGATGGGAGTATCTAATAAACGTAAATCTCCGTATTTTTGATACAGGTCTTTAGTTACTTTATAAGAGCCACCATAATGCCCTACATCTTCACCTAAAACGAAGACGGTCTTATCTCTTGCCATTTCTTCGTCGGTTGCTTCTCTCAAAGCATTAAACATTAAAGTTTCAGCCATACATTTATCCTACCTCAGCAAAAATTAATCCTATCACTATCCAAATACTTACTAATGTAACTTTATCGATATCTTTTCACAAAAAAAAGTCCCTCACATTGATGCAGAGGGACTAATTATCATCTAGGGGGATGAAACTTGAATTTTGCAAGAGTGAGTCACTAACTATTAGGCAATACTCCAACTCTGGCATTTAAATTTATATCTTTACCCTGACGATTCAAAGTTAAGGGTAAGGTTGAGCCTACTTCAATCTGTTCTACTGCTTTTTGCACTTGATCAGCAGTTTGAATGTCTTTGCCATTGATCGCCTCAATAATATCTCCTACTTGCAAACCTGCTTGAGCGGCGGGAGAATTGGGCATGACTTCGACTATAATTACACCGCGATCGCGATTTAAACTAAAATTCTCTTGGTTTTTGAGTTGTGCGACTACTTCTGGTGTCAGAGAAGCCATGCGAATCCCTAAGAAAGGATGATCTACTTTACCTTTAGCAATTAACTGTTCGGCAATATTTTGAGCAGTATCGATGGGAATGGCAAAACCCAATCCTTGAGCATTTTGAATGATGGCTGTATTAATGCCAATTACTTCTCCTCTGGCATTGAGTAAAGGTCCGCCAGAGTTACCGGGATTGATTGCGGCATCAGTTTGAATGAAGTCGAGCCGTTTATCCCCTACTCCCACTTGTGCGCTGCTGCGTCCCGTGGCACTAATGATACCAGTAGTCACGGTGTTATCTAAACCCAAAGGGTTACCGATGGCGATCGCCCATTCACCGATTTGTAATTGTTCGGAAGAACCAAAATGAACCGCAGGTAAATCTTCAGCAGCAATCTTAACTACCGCCATATCGGTAATGGTATCTGTACCCATAACTGTACCTTCTAGATTGCGTCCGTCTTTGAGGGTAACGGTAACTTTATCTGCACCATCGATTACGTGGGCATTAGTTAAAATTAAACCATCAGAACTGACAATAAAACCTGAACCAGTACCTCTTTGAACTTGTTTGTCAGGGATGGCAGGAATTTGCGAACCAAAAAATTGACGGAAAAATGGGTCGTTAAAAGCTGGGGGAAGTTTAGTTTCTACAGTACGAGAGGCATTAATTCTGACCACTGAAGGACCGACTTTATTGACTACATCAGTTACAAAAGTAGTTGGTGTAGCCACTGGAGTGGTAAAAACTTCAAGGCGATCGCTCTTGGCGGTTTCTGGTTTTTGGGCCAACAACTGGGAATTATTTAACTTATTTAAAGGACTGGCAATTAATTGAGGACTATTGAGTAAGTAATTGCCACCTAAAGCTATACCTCCTCCCAATAACATGAGAGATGCTGAGTGGGTAAGCTTTTTCCAAGACAAAAATTTAGTTTTATGACTGATTGGTGAAGACAAAGTTTGTTTCATTGGTGAAACTACGACCCCTGAGATTAATGTTTAATTGATTGGGTAATTAATTAGAAGTTTTTTTAAGAGTTAAAATATAGTGGAAAAGTCAGCCCTAATAAGCCTGAAGGAGCTTTGAGTGAAGTATTGTTTAGAGCCGACAATTTTTAATATACAAGGGGATTATGACTTTTCTATGACAACCCTATGAAAATTTGATGACAGAAGTCTGGAGAATAGGCAACTGTATTTCTAGTTTTTAATTTTTTTCAAGAATGATATAGATATTAAACTTACAGGGAACTATAAAAATAATAGATAAAACTGAACATCATCAATTTATCTTTAAATAATTAATTGCAGTAATACCTTAAATGCGTCAATTTTTAAAACAAACTTTGGCTAGTACCATCGGCAGTTTCCTGGGATTATCTCTGTTTTTAACTTTGGGAGCTAGCGGCTTGGTTTTTCTAGTGTTTTCGGCTATATCTACCCAAGACGAACCGCAAGTGGCAAATAAATCGATTTTGGTTTTCGATCTATCGATGAATATTAGAGATTCCGAAGCACCGACTAATTTCAGTCAGGCTATTTCTGGAAAGACACAAGAGACAATGACTTTACGGCGTGTTTTGCAGACGATCGAACGAGCAACTACTGACGATCGCATTGTGGGGTTATTTTTGGATGGTCGAAAAGGAGGCGGTAGTGGTGGTCATGCTAACTTAGCAGAAGTCAGAACTGCTTTAGAAAAGTTTCAGGCTGAGGGCAAAAAAATTATTGCCTATGATGTTACTTTAAGTGAATCAGAATATTATCTAGCTTCTTTGGCCGATGAAATAATTTTAAATCCGATGGGAGTCATGGAACTTAATGGTTTGAGTTCCAGACAGATGTTTTTCAAAGGTGCATTAGAAAAATATGGTGTTGAAGTACAGGTAGTTAAGGCGGGAAATTATAAGTCGGCGGTAGAACCCTATATCCGTAGCGATCTTAGTGTAGAAAATCGCCAGCAAACTCAAGCTTTATTAACAGATTTATGGAATAAATTTCTCTCTACTGTAAGTGATAGTCGTAGTCTTAAAGTAGCAGATTTACAACAGCTTGTCGATACAGAAGGTTATGTTGAACCAGAACAAGCAGTAAAAACTGGTTTGATTGATCGCATGGGTTATTACGATAATGTAGTGAGTAAATTGCACGAATTAACCGGAGAATCAGCAGAAAAACAAGAATTCAGACATATCAATCTGTCAACTTACGCCAATCGTACTGCTGTTGAAAAAACGGCTATTTCTAACAACAAAATTGCTATTGTCTATGCAGAAGGGGCAATTGTCGGCGGCAGGGGAAGTATTGAAACCATCGGTAGCGAGCGTTTTGCCGAAGAATTCCGCGAACTGCGAGAAGATGATAGTGTTAAGGCGATCGTCTTGCGGGTAAACAGTCCTGGTGGTAGTGCCACTGCTTCTGAGGTGATCTTACGAGAAATTTTATTAACCCGCAAAGAAAAACCCGTGGTTGTTTCTATGGGTAATATGGCCGCTTCTGGAGGATATTGGATCGCAGCTGGTGGGAGTCAGATTTTTGCCGCAGAAAATACGATTACTGGTTCAATTGGTGTCTTTGGTTTGCTATCTAATATTCAAGAAATTGCCAATAATAATGGCGTAACTTGGGATGTAGTCAAAACAGGTCGTTTTGCCGATATTAATTCCAATGTTCGACCGAAAACAGAGGAAGAATTGGCTCTCTATCAAAAGTCGGTCGCCAAAACTTACAGTATATTCCTCAAAAAAGTCGCCAAATATCGCAATTTACCAGAAAATCAAGTTGAAGAAATCGCTCAAGGGCGCATTTGGTCGGGTAAAGAAGCAGTTAAAATTGGTTTGGTTGATCGCATTGGTGGTTTAGAAGAAGCGATCGCTCATGCGGCAAAAGAAGCTCAATTGGGGGATGATTGGCAAATAGAAGAGTACCCTCAGCAAAATCTCTTGGAAACAGAAATTGTCAAACGCCTACTGAATATCGAAGGACTGGAATCTAGTGTTAA
>JBHJNX010000029.1:0-36694 GCA_050330335.1 Pleurocapsa sp.
ATAAAATTAAGATTCTTTCTCTAATTTCTGGATGTTCGTGTTCTTTCAACTCTTTTTGTAGCTTTCGCCCCTACAGGCATCAACGATAAAATGCGTAAAACTCGGCTTCATGGATAAAACCGAGTTGGCAACAGTTGTAGTCATTAAAATGAACTATTTAATTTGAATTAATTAGCTTGGTTAGCTACTTCAACAACTTTAGTAAAGGCTTGGGGATCTACCATTGCCAATTGAGCTAGCATTTTGCGATTTAAACCTACGTTAGCTTTCTTCAGTTGACCTGTTAATTTACTGTAACTGATACCGTTTTGACGGGCGGCGGCATTGATTCGGGTAATCCACAGACGACGGAAGTCGCGTTTGCGTTTGCGGCGATCGCGATAAGCATTCCGCAAGGCTTTCATTACCTGCTGATTGGCGGTACGAAATAGTTTGGAATGAGAACCACGAAAACCTTTGGCTAGTTTAAGGATTTTTTTACGGCGTTTACGGGCAACATTACCCCTTTTTACTCTGGTCATAGTTACTGTTTATGGAACTGTTTATATGGTTAACAACTAATATTTAGTAGTAACTGTTATTTTTTATCGATTTTGCTTACTGCTAGAGATAAGGCATCATCAAGCGTACATTTTTTTCGTCAGTCTCGTGTACTACAGCTAGATGAGACAGACGACGGCGAGTGCGTTCTTTACTTTTACGTTCTAACAAGTGGTTTTTAAACGCTTTACGACGCATGATCTTCTTACCACTACCTGTAACGCGAAATCGTTTGGCAGCAGATTTTTTGGTTTTGAGCTTAGGCATGAACTATTGACGATTCGACACAATTTACCATTATACCGTTAGGAATTGGCAATTAGCAATTAGGACAAACTAATTTATCGATTTAACGCCGACATCAGGGACTGCTGGCTAGCGGTTTGATAGGTTTGGCTCAAGTATTGTTGTAGGGCATCGGCATCGGCAGGGGGAAGGGGGATTTTTCCCAATAAATCTAAAATGGTTTTACTTTCCGCAACTGGAGCGATCGCCACTAAGGAAGATTCTAATGGTTCGTCGTATTGCCAAAAACCATGATAATTATCAGTAGAAGTTTTAGCGGTTTTAGTAGTAGACTCAATGGCAAGAGATTCCCTGTCTGACTCTATGGCTTGGGGAGTGGCTTGTTGACTGCGAATTTGCCGTAACTTATCGAGAATTTGCTCTCTGGTACGCCCTCGTAATTGAAAAATTACGAATGGATCTTCGCTAAAGCGATCGGCTAATTGATAGTATACTGCCGCAATATGTTTACAGGGATTAGCCTTGTCGGGACAAGTACAACGAGAACGAACGTCTCCTAAGGAAAAGGGAAATAAACTCAAACCGCTAGCGGTAAAGACTGCTTCAATATTTTCGGGTAATTCTCCTGCTAGCAACTGTGCCGAGAATATAGCTTTTTCTGACATGACGGCGATCGCAAAATCCCAATCTTCATCGCTAAAAGCATCCAGAGATAGAGATACTCGATAGGGTTCGGCTTCGCTTCCCTGTACTAGAGCGATCGCTTTGGCTGCGTCAAATTCAATACTGAGAACGTTACCTTCCCTAGCATAATTACGTCCACGTTCGAGACGTTTTTTAAATCGGTAGGAACTCAATAATTCCAGCCATCTTTCTACCCACCATTCTCGTTTTTCTACCTGAAAATTGATCATAAATGTCGCCAGGATGCCCCGCTCAATTTGTCGATGATTCGCTCAGAATTATAGCAAATAAGCCGTAGAACGTGGCATTTAAACGCCACTACTTCTTTGGCAAGCAAGATAAGCTAGACCTGCGGCGATCGCTTCTGCTAAAATACTAATCAGGCGAAAGTATGCCACAGTAGTTAAGACAATAGGAGTAGGAAAGAGGTTATGATTAAGTAGGGCGATCGCTGTAGCCTCAAAAACACCAATGCCCCCAGGCGCACCCGGCAAGATCAGGCCAAACAGCCAAGCAAAGCAAAAGGTACTAATTAAACTGGGAATTTGCAGGGGCGTGAGTTGATGAAATGCCATAAAAGTTAGTAAAAATCCCAATCCTCGAAAAATTACAAAACCTATTTCACCTAAAAAGGGTTTAAGGGGATAGCTATTTAATTGAGCAATACCTTTGCTTTCAAAATTACAGAAGATTTTTCCCTGTTTAATTTTTTGGCGACTCAAGCGAGCGATTAAAGGATTGAGAATATGAGGATGAATCCCAGTTAAGATAACCGCCAAACAAAAAAATTGCAGACCAATAATTTTAGGCTCAAAATTGGTTTCCAACCACCCCAAACTCATACTAATCAGACCAATTGATAAAGCTGCGGCTGCCATTAATAATGGCTCTAATAAGACGCTAAGGGTTGCCGCCTCTATCGAACTTTCGTGTTGAGAAACTGCAATAATTCTGCCAGAAAAATGCCAGACGTTACCGGGTAAATATTTAGCGATGTTGGTAGTTAAATAAATTTTGATTCCCAACCATCTTCCGATAGATATTTTAAAAGCCGATAAAATCCATTTCCAAACCCAACCAGACCACACATGAGCCAATAAGGTTACGATTAAGGCGGCACTTAAAAACATCCATGCCGCAAGATCCACTCTCACGGCTGCTATTTCTCGCCAACTATCTTTAAAGGCTTTTGCCAGGAAAAACAGGGTTACTCCCAAGATTACCCAACCTAAGTAGGGTTTAATTGTGGCAAGAATTGATTTCATTATTAATTATTGAGTTTTCTTTCAACTCTTTGTAAAGCTTGAATTACTATTTCCCAGTCAGGTTTAATGGTAAACGCCTTTTGGTAAGATTCTATTGCCGCAGTATATTGCCGCAGAGTTTCCTGTACCAATCCTTTGCCATACCAAGCTTCGTAAGAATTGTGATCAATTTCTAAAGCACGGTCGTAACTTTCTAGTGCTTCTCGATTTCTTCCTAAATTTTTTTGCGCGTTTCCTAACCCAATTACCGAGGGAAGATAGTCTTTCTTTACGGCTAATGCTTGTTCATAAGCTTCTACTGCCCGTTGATACTTTCGTTGTCGGTAGTTTAACTTGCCTAAGTTATGCCAAGGAACATAACTTCTAGTTTCATCTAATTCGATCGCCCGTTGAAAGTCGGCAGTAGCAGCATCGTATTTTCCCAATTCCGAATAAGCTTCTCCTCGGTTATTCCAAGCCCAGAGATAATTTTCATCTAATTCTAATGCTTGATCATAAGCAGCGATCGCCGATTCGTATCGTTTGAGACTATCTAAAGCTAAAGCTTTACAATTCCATAGTTTATAACTCTGGTAATATTTTAGGGCGTTTTCGCAAGTTTGCAAGGATTCTTCATGGCGGTTTAATTTCTTTAAAGCTCCTGCTTTTTTCAACCATACCTGCTCGAAATGTCTGACAATTCCTTGAGTTTTTGGTAATTTCCTCAAGCCATTATCATAATATTCAATTGCCTGTTCGTATTGTTTAGCTTCTAATCTTAAATCCGCTTTGTAAAACTCTAAAATCGCCACTCGCTGCGCCCAATGAGCTAGAGCAAATAAAATAATTCCCAGTAAAAATGGTGCAATTAAAAAATATTTATACCAGGCTTTAAATTTCGATTTATTTTTAATTTGTTTTAAATCTTTAACGACTTTACTGGCAGATTGATAGCGTTTCTTTCTGTCCAAGCAGATCATTTTGTCTAACACTCTAGCTAAACCATTACTGATTCTAGCTTTACGCTGCCAAAGCATTTCTCCCGTTCGAGGATTTTTTTCCAGGTTTTGGGGCGATACTCCCGTTAAAATATGAATTGCGCTCATCCCCAAAGCGTAAATATCACTAGCATATGTAGCTCTGTCGGCAATTTGTTCGGGGGCAATATATCCAGTTTGATTATTGGGAATTAGGCCAATTATTTCCTGAATTGCCCCAAAATCAACCAATACTATTTTCCCATCGCAATTGCGTTTAATTAAGCTAGAAGGTTTAATATTACCGTGAATAATTTTCTGTTTGTGAATTGAAGCTAAAATATTTCCTGCATCAATTAATATATCTACTACTTCTGTTTCCGATAAAACAAAATGTCGCCTAATTATCTGGGCTAAACTTTCCCCATCTATATATTCTTGAACTAGATATAAATTGCATTCGTCAGTAAAATATTCTATAGTTTGGGGAATTTGTCGTTTACATTCACTTTTATTGAGGTTGGCTAACTGCGTAATTACCTGATCTGCCCTTAAAAATAGTTCCGATAGCTCTTGAGTTCGAGCCTGGAGAACTGCTAAATAATAATAATTTGGATTTTCGGGAGTTAAATTACTGACAGCATAAGCATAAATTCTCGGTTGACCACCCAAATATTTGACAATTCGATATTTATTGCCGATGATTTTGCCTACCATCAATAATGGTTGGAGATCTTGCAGTACCATCAGTACATTTTGATAGCGTTCTGCGGTTTTATTAGCTGTCATTTTCCTGATGATGGCAATTAAAGCTTCACTGACAGATATATTGTCATACCATGTACCTGTTTGATCAATGCCAGTTTCTTCCCATTCTGTAGGAGACTTACCAGTTAAGGCAAAAATAGCTGTTTTACCCAAAGCATAAATATCACTACTGTATAATGGTTTGCCATTATTTTGTTCTGGAGGCATATATCCAGGCGTGCCAATAATTTGTGTTTTGACACGCTGTTTATTAGCATCAAAAGCTAATGTGCCTATTTCTTTGACTGCGCCAAAATCGATGAGAGTGATCTTGCCATCTTTTTTACGTCTAATTAAATTAGAGGGCTTGATATCTCGATGAATTACTCCTTGTTGATGCACAAAACCCAAAATTTCTAAAGCATCGATCAGAAAATTAATTAGTTGGGTTTCATCTAAAACTTGCCGATTAACTTCCTGCTCAAATTCTTCTCCTTCGATAAACTCTAAAACTAAATAAAATTGCTGATTTTCTTCAAAATGGTCTAAAAGCTGAGGAATTTGACTGTGATTACCCAGCCACTGCAAGACCATACCTTCTGTAGCCAAGCGTTCTCTAGCATTTGCCCAAACAGTAGGACTATTGTATCTTGGTTGTAATTGTTTGACGGCACATTTAACCTGAAATTTCGATTGGGTATCAATCGCTAGATAGGTAGTGGCAAATCCCCCGCTACCCAACTCTTTGATAATTGAGTATCTCTGCTTGAGAAGTTCCCCTGGTTCGAGTATTTTATAGCCATATTCAGCCCTAGACTCCTGAGGGGAATTTTCGGATTGAGAAATGGGGATGGTGAAGTCTGAGTCTGACATAACATATCTTGGCACAAGATTTTTAAATTGTAGCGAAGATTAGCTGGTGGTAATAAAAGTAATGTTTTTAAAACAATACAATAATAGTTAAGAGTTTGTCTGAGTTGAAAAATGGTCTTAATTTAAGATAGGATAAGCCATAGATGGCCGAGTATATATTTTTTAATATATTTCAATAATCAATTATCTAGACTTTTTCAACATAATTTTAATGATGAGTTTTTTTCGTCAATATATTGCCCCTTTAATTGTAGTAATCATTTTTTTATTCGCTCTAGTAGCAGTCAGTGCGAGAATTTTTTTGCCTTCTGATATGATCGCTCCGGCACCTATAACTTCAGAAGAATTAAGTTTAAGAGAACACTCTGTAAATAATGCTTTAGGTAATGTAAACTTCAGCATTGTTGAATTGAAAAATCCACTCATCTGCTTTAACTCCATTGATTAATTGTGGCTGAATGAATATAAGTTTACCAGAAGGTTATCAACTAAAATTAGGCAGCCAAAGCCATCGTCACCTACTGATAAATTATCTCAAGTTAACCTATCAAGAACTATATCCCCAGCAAGATAATTTCGAGCATCTTACCGCAACCGTCAATCGCTATTTTAGCGAACGCACTCCTCTGTGGCTGATCGAGAGAAAAAATCAATCTAAAACCCAATCTACTGTAGGCTGTTTGTGGCTGGGAAAAGCGGTCAACCAAAAAAATGGAGAGACTTACGCTCATATTTTATTAATTTATGTATCTCCCCAAGATCGTCGTTGTGGATTAGGTACGGCATTAATCAAAATAGCCGAACATTATGCTCGTTCATCTGGCGATCGCGCTATTGGTTTACAAGTATTTACTAATAATCAAGCCGCAATGAATTTGTATCAAAATATGGGCTTTGCGATCAATTCGGTTGCGATGCTCAAACCCCTCCAAAGTTAGCAGGGCTGTTGACAATATTACCTTTTTCCTAGCTCCTTTATCCTCGATGCAATGGAATAGTAAGATTAATAAAATAAAAACCCCAACGCCAGAATTTTAATCATTTAGCCAGCAGCAAAACCATTTTAAATCACAGTGCGATTATGCAAAACGACGAATTGAGTTTACTCAATACCGATGACGAATTTATCAACCTCCTCGATGATATCGAGCCAGTTGGCTCAGAATCAGAAATACCCCCTCCAGACCCGGAATTGATGCTAGAGTTGCTACAATCTTCTGAAGCCTCTCAGAGAATGTTGGCAGCCCGTGCTTTTTGCGAAATTCAAGAGCCTCGCTCAATTCCCCTGCTGATTGGATTGCTTGAAGATCATTGTCCTTTAGTTAGAGTCAGCACAGCTTATGCTTTGGGGCGCAATACTGATAATAGTGCAGTCGAACCATTGATTGAATTATTACGAGAAGATTGGAATGGTTATGTACGCAAAGGAATTGTCTGGGCATTGGGTAACAGTCGCGATCGCCGTGCTTTGCGTCCTCTAATTCACGCTCTCAAAACCGATATTTCTGCGGTTAGACTTTGGGCTGCTAGTGGTCTGGCACAGATTGCCACTTTAGAATATGAAGATACGATCGCCGCAATTCCCCCACTAATCGAAACCCTAAGAAGAGATGATATAGCGGCAGTACGCAGTAATTCTGCTTGGGCATTAGGACAATTGTGTCGGGAATTACCGTCTAATGTAGTTTATGCTACGGCGATCGATGCTTTAATTGAAGCCTTAGTCGAAGATGAGGACTTTGGAGTAAAAGATGATGCTCGTTCTGCCATTCTTAAGGTAGGAGATCCTCGAGGTTTACAGATGATTGAAGATTTAGAGTTTGAAGGACTGATTTAGTTAAAACAATATTGCATGACAAAACCTTTAATTATTGGTGTTAGCGGTGCTTCCGGTCTGATTTATGCGGTTCGCGCTTTGAAATTTTTATTAGCAGCAGATTACCAAATCGAGCTAGTTGCTTCTCGTGCTTCCTATATGGTGTGGCAAGCCGAAAATAACATTCGTATGCCTCCCGAACCAGAGGAGCAAGAGCTATTTTGGCGAGAACAAGCTGGCGTACTTCAAGGAGGCAAGTTAACCTGTCATCGTTGGGGAGATGTAGGAGCAACCATCGCTAGTGGTTCATTTCGGACTATGGGGATGATTATTCTTCCCTGTAGTATGAGTACGGTAGCTAAAATTGCTGCGGGTTTGAGTTCAGATTTATTAGAAAGAGCCGCAGATGTGCAAATTAAAGAAGGTCATCGTGTGATTGTTGTTCCTAGAGAAACTCCTTTAAGCTTAATTCATTTACGCAACCTCACCACTTTAGCTGAAGCGGGAGTTAAAATTGTACCTGCTATTCCTGCATGGTATCATCACCCTCAAACTATTGAAGATTTAGTTGATTTTGTAGTAGCTCGTGCTTTAGATTTATTAGACATTGACTGCATTCGGTTAGAACGCTGGCAGGGACATTGAGCTAAGTAGGTAGGCGTAATTAATTAGAAAATGAAGGAGGGCAAGGGGAGCAATAAAAATTTTTATTTTATGTTTAATTTCACCCAGTTACTTAAGTAATAAGTAATCAATCTTACTCCCTACTTCGTGCATTCCCATGGCGAAACAAGTTCGCCGGGGTTGCTTGTCTACTTGTTACTAACAATTAATCATTTTCGGTGATATTTGTCATCTGAGTGCGTAATTCTTCTAATTTAGAGTTAATTACTACTAGCTGCGGTTCTAGTTGAGACATTACTGCTTTTTTCGACAGCTTGGCTTTTTTTGCAGCTTCCATAGTTTCGTTTACCAAGCGATCGCGATACTGTTCAAATTCGGTAATAACTTCGGCCAAAGCTTCTGCGGTAACTGGAGTAGAAGTATTTTCTGTCATTTTAAAATTTTTTCCGATCATCCTAATAATTTATTGGTACTAACTAGTTTAAAAGACTGAAGCTCATTACTTCAATCACTTTAATCTTCATGTTCGGTTTTGTTTTTTCTCAGAATGGATCAAGTCGAGCTAAGCTGTTAAGACAAAAATATGAGTTTAAATATTCTCACTTGTGATACGGCAAATTGCCGTATATACTAAATCTAATAACTCATCTAAAATTTACTAGATTTATCGAACCGACCATGGCTACAAAGAGCAATCGAAAAACGATGGCGCGACTTGAAGCTCGTATCAGTCCAGAAATTAAGGCTCTTTTGCAGAAGGCAGCCGATTTGGAGGGACGCACTCTAACCGATTTTGTCATCGCAAGTGTTCAGGCAGAGGCTTACCGAGTTATCGAACAACATCAACGTCTTAAGCTCAATGTTGAAGATAGCGAAGCTTTTGTTGATGCTCTCCTCAATTCTCCGAAGCCTAATGATGCAATGAAAGCAGCAGCGAAAAGATATAAGCAAGTAATCTCAGTTTAATGGTTCTCAAAATCGAATCCTTCGATAGTCGCAAGCATGACCGCTCCGATTTCTGCTGCGGGAAAGATAGTTTGGATAATTACATACGTAAGCAAGCATCTCAAGACCTCAAAAAACGTGTTTCAACTGTATTTGTTTTAATTGACGAGCCTAAATTCAAAGTTTTGGGTTACTACACCCTCTCTACTTACACTATAGATATTTCATCGTTGGATCGAGCTTTTGCCAAACGTTTACCTCGTTATCCTCAACTACCTGCTACGTTGTTGGGTCGTCTTGCTGTTGATCGCGGACAAACAGGTAAGCGATATGGTGAACTAATGCTAATAGATGCTCTTCATCGGGCGTTAGATGCTTCTAGACAAGTTGCATCTTTAGCTGTGATAGCAGAAGCTATAGATTCAACAGCTCTAAATTTTTATCTAAAGTATGGCTTTAAGCAATTTAGCGGAGAGCCGATGAAACTCTATTTTCCAATGAAATCTGTTGAAGAGTTTACTTAAATAATACAAAAAAAGAAGTCACAAAGATCGCCTGATTCGTGCAAGAGGTCTAATAAATAAAGATCAATTATTCCCCCAGTCTCCTAGTCTCCCAGTCCCCTCGTCACCCTGAACCATCCCATAATGATGCAACGCCAAAAATTGTTTAAGTCCCGATATTACCTTCTTAAGTGATAATTGATTTAGGATTGCTATAGGTGATATTTACCAACAACAATTAATGCAACAAATCGGATTTATTGGTTTAGGAGTCATGGGTTCTCCTATGTCTCGAAATCTAGTGAAAGCAGGGTTTACAGTCAAAGGTTGGAATCGTACTCGGAAAAACCGCCCTTTGGTAACTCAAGCCCAAAATAATGGAGTCGATCTAGTTTCTACTATTGAAGAAGCCGTAAACGATGCAGATGTTATTTGTATTTGCGTCAGCGATGTTCGAGATGTCAATGAAGTTATATTTGGCGATCGCGGTATTGTTAATTACGCCCGCTCTGGAACGATAATTATTGACTTTAGCACTATCGGTACTCAGGCAGTTAAAGAGATCTCTGCTAAACTCGAACCATATAACTTGAGCTTTATGGATGCACCCATATCTGGAGGAGATATCGGGGCGCAAAATGGTACTTTAACTATTATGGTGGGAGGAGACAAAACTAATTGCGATCGCACTTTGCCACTCTTACAAGCTATGGGTAAAAATATTACCTACTGTGGTAACGTAGGTAGCGGTCAGGCAGTTAAATTATGTAATCAAGTCCTTTGTTCTCTACATATGGTTGCATTGTGCGAAGCGATGGAATTAGCCAAAACTCTAAATCTAGACCCCAACTTAGTTATTGATGTCTGTAGTACTGGTGCAGCAGGTTCGTGGGCATTATCCAATCTTGGTTCTAAAGTAGCAACCTCAGATTTTGAACCTGGGTTTATGATTAAGCATATCCTCAAAGATTTGCGTTTAGTGCGAGAAAGTCTGCAAAATCGTGATTTACCTGGTGTAATTCTAGCCAATGAAAAGTTTGAAACCGTTCGAGAGTTGGGTGGTGAACAACAGGGTACACAAGCCATGATTCGAGCTTACCGCGAGTAGTTAAAATAATATCTCTTGTCAAATAAACTGATGGATAGTTTGAGGGAATAGGGAAGTAGGGGAATAAGATATCAATCATTCCTTAAAGTTTATTAGACCTCTTGCGAAAGTATAATGAAAAAACCCCGATCGCACTGGTTATCGTTCGGGGCTGCATTCTTGGAGATAATCGACTATTTAATTTTTCTGTGTTTTCTAATGCGCGATCGCCTCATATCGGGAGGAATGGCCAAATTTTGAATAACTTGATATTTCCTCTCTTCTTCTAACTGCTTGAGTTTTGTATAATCCACCCAACTGATGCAGTTAACAGGACAGGTATCGATCGCTTCTTCAATTAACTCCTCGGAATCTCCATTTTGATTGAAGACTCGCGCGCGCCCGTGTTCTGGTTCGATATAAAAAGTGTTCGATGCAGTATGGGCGCAATGTTTACAGCCGATGCAGATATTTTCGTCTACATAAGCTCCTTTCTGTCGCAAGACACCACCTAATTCTGGTTCAAATCCAGTCCTTTCGGGAATATCTCGCAAGATTCCCCCTAATTCTGGCTCGAATCGAGTTCTTTCGGTGGAAACAAAATCAGACATTACGCACTCCAGCGTTGAACTACTAAGCGAATTGAACCATCTTGATTTTTTTGTTGTTCGGTTACTGCAAAGCCTTGATTGTTGGTTTCGTTAACTACGGTATGATAGGCATAACGCTGAGTGACTTGTCGTAGGAAGCCTTCTACAGTTAAGGGCTGTTGCCAATACTGTAAATCCGCTACTAGTTCGTATTCGTTGCCATTCCAGCTAAAACCAATGTCGTAGTTATTACTTTGTTCTACTACTAGTTCGGCTTGCAGGGTGTTACCCTGATAACCTCTAACTTCTCTAGGTCCACTTTTCCAATCAACTCCCACATCATTTAGTGCTGCTTTGAGAGAATCTAAGTTACGAATTTTTGTTTTGATATTGCTGAAATGTGACATTTAACTTTTTCCTATTAAATTTAACTTGTTGACAAAATCAGAGAAGTGACGGATGACTTGATCCGACAAGGCTCTGAGCGTATTCCGCTTTCCATCAAGTTACCAATCGCTATAAGTGCTTTGAGTTGCTACTGTTTCTGCTTGATTGGTAATGCTGGCATAGTAATCAGCCGTTTGAGACTGAGAAATTACTATTCCTAGCTGTTGTTCAATTGCTGCCGTCACCTCCTGACAAGATGAGCCAACAATGCCTGTAACTGTCTCTTTTACCCGACCATCGGGATAAATGATAAATTCTAAGGTTTCCATAGACTGCGAAAGTCCCTCAGCAGTTTTTTTCTTGGGTCTATTCAAATTCAGGGAGGTATTTTTTTCCCTTAGCATTGCTCTAGATCTATTTATCTAAAGCAAATGCAGCAATATTATAAGGATTTTATCAAAAATTAATAATAGAAGGGTGATTTACTTGTATAAATTTTAAGTTTTCCTTTTGTTAAAAAAATTAAACAATTTACTTGTCCAAGGAAGATTAGATGATCGCTTTTGAGGTAAGTCTCAATACACGGGCGGTTTGAGAATATTTTTTTGATGTAGTTTTTAATCCCGACTTTTTTTATCGGGTATGTTTGACGGGAATTTTTTGACTGTGATACTATCAAAATCATTGTTGACGAGAAATCGGAAAACAAGCATACGGAGCGATAACGGTAAATTTAGTCTAGAGAGCAGAGATCATGACCCAGGCAATCAGCAAAAAATTAACATCTCCCACCTTCACCCATTTGGTATCCAAAGAAGGAGGATTTAAATATCCTCTTCAAGCACTTCATGTCTGTGAGGAAACCTTTTCTCCTTTAGAAGTGGCCTATGACTATGATGCAATTCGCGCTTTAGTCAGCAGAGAAACCATTGAAGCTGGTCCAAATTCAATTTGGCGTTATAAAGCTTTTTTGCCAGTAGAAAGCGAAAATCCTATTGATGTGGGTACTGGGATGACTCCTTTAGTGAAATCAACTCGTTTGGCACGTCGCCTGGGTCTGAAAAACCTCTACATTAAAAATGATGCCGTTAATATGCCCACCCTGAGCTTTAAAGACCGGGTGGTATCTGTAGCTTTAACTCGTGCTAGAGAACTGGGATTTTCTACGGTTTCTTGTGCTAGTACGGGAAATTTAGCTAATTCTACCGCCGCGATCGCTGCTCATGCAGGTTTAGACTGTTGTGTATTTATTCCTGCCGATTTAGAAGCAGGAAAAATTCTGGGTACGTTAATTTATAACCCCACCCTCATGGCAGTTAAAGGCAACTACGACCAAGTAAATCGCCTCTGTTCGGAAGTCGGTAACACTTATGGTTGGGGTTTTGTCAATATTAATTTACGTCCCTATTATTCTGAAGGTTCTAAAACTCTAGGTTTTGAAGTTGCTGAACAATTAGGCTGGAAATTACCAGATCATGTAATCGCACCTCTAGCATCGGGTTCTCTTTACACTAAAATCTATAAAGGCTTCCAAGAATTCGTCAAAGTTGGGTTAGTAGAAGATAAGCCAGTACGCTTTAGTGGCGCACAAGCTGAAGGATGTTCTCCCATTGCTCAAGCATTCAAAGAAGAAAGAGATTTTATTGCTCCTGTGAAACCTAAAACCATCGCTAAATCCATCGCGATCGGTAATCCTGCTGATGGTGTCTATGCTTTAGAAATTGCTCGTAAGACTAATGGCAATATTGAAGCTGTCAATGATGCCGAAATTATCGAAGGGATGAAGCTATTGGCAGAAACCGAAGGTATTTTTACCGAAACTGCTGGTGGTACTACCATTGCCGTACTTAAAAAACTCGTTGAAGCTGGTAAAATTGACCCTGAAGAAACTACTGTAGTTTACATTACAGGTAACGGACTCAAAACCCAAGAAGCAGTTCAAGGTTATATTGGTGAACCTTTAACTATCGAACCCAAACTAGACAGTTTTGAGCGGGCTTTAGAACGTTCTCGCACTCTAGAACGCCTAGAATGGCAGCAGACTACTGTTTAATAGAAGGAAGTAGGGGCGATCCCAGGATCGCCCCTACGAAGAATTGATCTTCTAAATTATTTCTCTTTTCTTTTGTTAATGGATTAATTATGAACGTTAAAGTATTGATTCCTACTCCCCTACAGAAATTTACCAACAACCAAGCTACAATCGAATGTACAGGTACTAATATTGACGAACTGATCGATGCTTTAGAAAGCAACTGTCCGGGAATTAAAGCCCGCATCTGTGATGAAAGTGGCAAACCCCGTCGTTTTTTAAATCTCTATGTCAATAGTGAAGATATTCGCTTTTTAGAAGGTACGGATACCACCCTTAGTGATGGAGATGAAGTCAGCATTGTTCCTGCCGTAGCTGGAGGTTAAAAAACTATTGATTAGAGTCGATGCCTCTATTACTAAAGGACACTCTCCCGCTAACCCTAAGGGTTTAGACGGGAGATTCTTGCTTAAGAATGTTATCTAGGTCAAACAGTGTTAATTGGATGATCCCCGACAGACCGATTCTTATCGTATCTACAACGTCCATAATACCTAATGGACAATGCTTGTCGTGTTGTAGGTACTTTATACAAAGCTAGAGTAGTTAGCCAAATTATATAACGCTGATCATTCTAGCTTGTATAGTCACAAAAAGCTCCCACTGATGGGTCGAATAAAACCTTACAAGTTCCACTAGCACCATTGCGATTCTTCAGTTTCTAGTTATTAGTTTTTGGTAATTTTGAACTAAAGACTAGAAACAGGAAACTCCGCCTTTTTTTCAGTCAAAACTCTCCTCCCTCTTGCAAAATAAATATAGATTAAGTAAACGATTAACAATTATTGCTTTATGTTTGATGCTTTAGCTGAAAAATTAGATGATGCGTGGAAAAAACTGCGTGGTCAAGATAAAATATCCAAGTCCAATATACAAGATGCCCTTCAAGATGTTCGTCGTGCTTTACTAGATGCCGATGTTAACTTCCAGGTAGTCAAAGCTTTTATTGCCGATGTCGAAAAAAAAGCTTTAGGAGAAGGGGTAATTTCTGGAGTTAACCCAGGTCAACAGTTTATCAAAATTGTCTACGATGAACTAGTCAAAGTAATGGGGGAAAGCAACGTTCCTCTTGCACGAGCAGAACAACTGCCAACGGTAATTTTAATGGCTGGTTTGCAAGGTACTGGTAAAACTACCGCTACGGCTAAATTAGCACTGTATTTACGCAAGCAACAGCGCACCTGTTTGATGGTTGGTACTGATGTATACCGTCCGGCGGCGATCGATCAGTTGTTAACCTTGGGAGAACAAATTGATGTTCCTGTGTTTGAAATGGGTACAGATGCCGATCCTGTCGACATTGCCCGTCAGGGGGTTGCCAAGGCTAAAGAATTGGGGGTAGATACGGTAATTGTCGATACCGCAGGACGCTTGCAAATCGATGAAGACATGATGGGAGAATTAGCTCGCATCAAGGAAACCATCAAGCCAGATGATACTTTACTAGTGGTAGATGCCATGACCGGTCAAGAGGCAGCTAACTTGACCTATACTTTTCACCAACAAATTGGCATCACAGGAGCAATTTTAACTAAATTAGATGGAGATAGTCGCGGTGGTGCGGCTCTATCGGTACGGCAAATTTCGGGACAACCGATTAAATTTGTGGGTGTAGGGGAAAAAGTTGAGGCTTTAGAACCTTTTTATCCCGATCGCTTGGCTTCTCGTATCCTGAATATGGGGGATATTCTCACCCTAGTAGAAAAAGCTCAAGAAGAATTGGACTTAGCTGATGTTGAAAAGATGCAGTCCAAAATTATGGAAGCTCAGTTTGACTTTAATGATTTTGTCAAACAAATGCGCTTGCTGAAGAATATGGGGTCTTTAGGAGGTGTACTGAAGCTGATTCCTGGAATGGGTAAAATTAGCAAGGCAGATTTAGCTAAAGGGGAAACTCAACTTAAACGCACTGAGTCGATGATTAACTCCATGACTAAAGAAGAACGAACCAATCCCCAGTTATTGGCACAGTCTCCTAGTCGTCGCCGTCGCGTTGCTAAGGGTTCTGGTTTTGAGGAAAAAGATGTAAGTAGGCTAGTTCAAGACTTTACCAAAATGCGCTCAATGATGCAGCAAATGGGACGAGGAATGCCCGGAATGGGAATGCCTGGTATGGGAATGCCTGGTATGGGTGGCTACCCAGGAGAGGGGCAAAGGAAAAAGAAAAAGAAAAAAAAGAAGGGTTTCGGTACGTTATAAACTGGTATAATTGACAATTTGTGACATCTAAATCACATTAAGATAGCTTACAATCGTAAAGGACAATTTTTGAGCAACTTATGGTTAAATTACGTTTGAAAAGATTTGGTAAAAAAAGAGAAGTTAGCTACCGTATTGTAGCTATAGAAAGCAAAGCACGCCGAGATGGTCGCCCCATTGAAGAGTTGGGTTTTTATAATCCCAGAACCGATGAAACCAGATTGAACGTCCCTGCAATTGTTAGCCGACTCAAACAAGGCGCGCAACCCACTGAGACAGTTAAAAGTATTCTCAGAAAAGCTCAAGTTCTCGAACAAGTTAACGCCTAAAAAAGACTCAAATGTCTGCCAATTCAACAGCTAACAATCCCGATTATGTCCAACTGGTAAGATTTTTAATCGAACCTTTGTTGGAAGATGAGCGATCGCTCTATATTAATTCAGAAGTCATTAAAGATAAAAAAAAGGTCTGGTTGAGAGTGGCTTTTGAAAATAGCGATCGCGGTAAGGTCTTTGGTCGCGGTGGTCGTAATATTCAAGCAATTAGAACGATCTTGAATACTGCTGCTGCGACAAACAAAGAATCTATATTTCTAGATATCTATAGCGATGAAAAAGAATCTTCTAGTAATCGCGACCGCCGTCCTGGTGGCGGAAATTTTGGCAAGAAAAAAAATACCCCTAAATCTCCACCGCGTATTTCTAGGAAGTCATAATAGAGGGCATGGGGCATGGGAATAACTAATACCTGTAAGCTTACCCGTGCGCTCTCCTCTAATGACTAATACTTTTAGCACGAATTAAACTAATCTCCATCCCTAAATCAATCGCGGCTTTCATACTATTGGCATCGGCTATACCCTTTCCAGCAATATCAAACGCAGTGCCATGATCGGGAGAAGTGCGAATAAACGGTAAACCAATAGTAGTGTTGATCGCTTGGTCAAATGCCATTAGTTTGACGGGAATTAAACCCTGATCGTGATACAGAGCTAGATAACCATCGGCAATGTGAAGTTGAGAGTTAGCATTGCCAAACCAGGCTTGACCCGGTTTAACCCACATGGTATCTGGTGGAATTAGTCCGATTAATTTGGCTTGAGGATGCTGTTTTTGCGCTCTTTCTAGCCAATTTGCCAGCCAGTCTTTTTCTTCTTTACCCAATTGACCCGCTTCCCCACTATGGGGATTCAAACCCGCGATCGCAATTGTTGGAGCATCAATACCAAAATCATTTTGCAGACACTCAAGTAACAAATCTAGTTTGAGAGACATCAATTCGGGAGTTAGGCTAGCAGGGACTTGGGATAAGGGAATATGAGTGGTAGCCAGCAGAGTCCGTAACATGAACCCTGTATGGGGCGATCGCGCTACGAAAAGCATCCCAAATCGTTTTACCCCAGCTTTTTCTGCCAAAACTTCGGTTTGTCCTGGATAATCGTGTCCTGCGGCTTGCCATAAATATTTGGCAATGGGTGCGGTGACAATACCCTGAAACTCACCTGCTAAAGTTAAAGCGATCGCTTTTTCTAAACAGGCAAAACTGACTGCACCGCTTGCAGCATTACCGTTACCGAATTCACATTTGCTATCCAGGGGAACATCCAAAATTGACAGATTTGCAGGGTTGACTAAGTCATCTTTGGTTAAATTGCCATTTTTTAACAGGCGATCGTAAGTATAAGCCAGCCAGTCTTGACTACCAACTACTGTAATTTGTTGGAGTGCGGGAAAATTTGCCAGTGCTTTTAAAATAACTTCTGAGCCAATTCCTGCTGGATCGCCCATAGTAATTACCAATCGGGGAAGTTGAGACATATACTTCTGAATTTAATTGATACTCGATGCTTTAAAATACCTGTTGACTTGTGTAAGTGGTTACGGTCAAATAAAATTATTTAAATCCCCGTCTTACCGTCTTTTATAAATATCTAGCAAAAAACTTAGGAGAAATAAACATGAGCGCAGAAAGTATGTTGTTTAATGGAGCAATTTTATGTATTGTTTTGGTCTTAGTGGGCTTAAGCTGGGGCTTTTTAATACTGAAAATCCAAGGCGGTGAAGAATAAATATTAATTAGTTAAAAATTACTAACACTATTAGTTCGGGCGATCGCCCGTTTTTTTTTACTCAAAAACATACGCTACCGTATTGACAACTAATTTTACATTACTTAAACTAAAAGCATACGTTACCGTATGGAAATGAATAATTGGTTTTACAGAAAAAAGATTGGATTGACGCGGGATGGTTAATTATGGCAACAAAAGGGGTTGCTGCTGTAAAGATAGAAGTTTTGGCTCGCCAACTAAATGTCAGTAAAGGTAGTTTTTATTGGCATTTTAAAAATCGCACAGAACTACTAGAAGCCATTTTGCAGCGTTGGGAAAATGAAACCACACGATTGATTAAAGAATCTCAAGCAGCAGCTACCCCGAAAGCAAAGTTGATTAAATTATTTACCCTGGCAGAAGAGACGTGCGATCGCAATACTCCAGATCCAGAAACAGCTATCCTTCTATGGGCAAATCACGATCCGATGGTACAAGAGAGAGTACGTATTGTAGAAAATAAAAGAGTTGGCTATTTAAAGCAACTACTAGAAGACTATGGTTTTGACGAAATAGAAGCCAGACACAAGGCAGAAGTAGCTTATTTCGCTTGGATGGGCTTTTGGGAGCGTACTGAAAGAGACCCCCAATTCGATCTGAGCATGAAACAATTCAATCATTTTTTACTAGCTCTACTTTTATCCCCCGTTAATTATCAATCAACTCAATTAGCAGAAATATGGGCGAGTCAAAACTAATGGATCGACTGGAAAAATTGCAGCCAAATCAAAAACTAATTATTGCTTTATCTCTGATTGGATTAGCATTAGTCGGTACTACGACTATCTATAGTCTCAATCGAAGTGCAGCTAAACCAGAGACTACTGAAATCAAACCCCAGCCAATTACAACAGTTACGGCATTAGGGAGAATCGAACCACAGGGAAAAATGATTCAGCTAGCACCAACTCCAGACTTAGGAGGAGCAAAAATAGCTCAGTTGTTAGTAGCACAAGGGGAGCGGGTTACTGGGGGACAGATACTTGCTATCTTAGATAATCACCAACGAGCCAAAACTGCGGTGGAAGTAGCTCGTCAGGAAGTGAAAGTTGCTCAAGCAGATTTAGCCATAGTTAAAGCGGGAGCTAAACAAGGAGATATTAATGCTAGTGCAGCCAACCTACAACGAGTTAAGGCGCAACTGGCAGGAGAAATTAGAGCAAATGAAGCTGAAATTACCCGTCTTCAAGCCCAATTAGTAACCGAACAAGCAGAAAAACAAGCAGCAATTGATCGCCTGAATGCCGAATTGCGGAATGCCGAAAGTGAATTGAAACGCTATCAGCAACTAGCACGAGAAGGAGTTATTTCCGATTCTGAATTAGATAGTCGCACTCTAACAGTAGATACAGCCCAAAAAGCTGTTTTACAAGCCAAAGCCAGCTATGATTTAACTTCTCGCACTCTACAACAACAGATAAATCAAGCTCAAGCAGTAGCCCAACAAAATAAAGATACTCTGCAAGAACAGATCGTCGAAGCCGAAGCCACTTTAGATAGTGTGAGTGAAGTTAGAGAAGTAGAGGTAATTAAAGCCCAAGTAGCAGTAGATAGAGCGATCGCCGCTTTACGCCAAGCCGAAGCAGATTTAGAGCTAACCTATGTTAAAGCACCCAGTGAAGGGCAAATCATCAAAATCAATACCTATCCAGGAGAAGTTGTGGGTGAAGAGGGGGTAGTAGAATTTGCCAACACTAGCAAGATGATGGTAGTTGCTGAAGTATACGAAAGTGATATTAGCAGAGTCCAAGTCGGACAAGCTGCCAACATTCAAAGCGAAACTGGAGCTTTTGCAGGAGAAATTACAGGAAGAGTCGAGCAAATTGGCTTAAAAATTGGCAAACAAGAGGTACTAGATACCAATCCTGCTGCTGATGTCGATAGCAGAGTAGTAGAAGTCGAAATACACCTCGATCCTGAGACAAGCGATCGCGTAGCTCATTTAACCAACTCCAAAGCGATCGTCAAGATCGATGTTAATTAACTATTAACCATCAACTAAACATGAAAACTCCTCTAGCTTGGTTACAGTTGACTCACGAAAAAGCTCGTTTATTAATTGCTTTAGCCGGTATTGGCTTTGCCGATATGCTGATGTTTATTCAGTTGGGATTTCAAGCTGCTTTATTTGACAGTAGTGTTACCCTACATAAAGCTTTGGAGGGAGATATCTTTTTGATGAGTCCTCAATCTGATGCTTTGGGATTTACTGAACCCTTTTCTCAAAGAAGATTATATGAATCTCTAGCAGTGGAACAAGTAGAGTCTGTAGTACCAATTTATCTTAACTTTGGCTCATGGAAAAACCCTGTCGAACGCAACACCCGCACTATTTTAACTATTGGTTTTAATCCCGCTCAAAATACTTTAAATTTACCAGGTGTTGCAGAAAACATCGATCGCATTAAACTAGCAGACACAGTTTTATTTGACGAGCGATCGCGGGCAGAATTCGGGCCAATCTCCGATTTAATGTCACAAAATCAAACTGTTAAAACTGAAGTTTCTTCTCGTCAAATTACAGTAGGTGGATTATTTTCTTTGGGGGCATCTTTTGCGGCTGATGGTAATATTCTGACCAGCGATACTAATTTTTTACGCATCTTTCCTAATCGCCAAAAAGGATTGATTGATGTG
The DNA here is from genome assembly GCA_050330335.1 of Pleurocapsa sp. Taxonomy (GTDB): domain Bacteria; phylum Cyanobacteriota; class Cyanobacteriia; order Cyanobacteriales; family Xenococcaceae; genus Waterburya. The sequence continues at coordinate 20,302 of JBHJNX010000029.1, forward strand.
GGGATTATTAATCTTAAACCAGGGGCAGATTTAGAATTAGCTTTGGTAAATATTCGCAGTAAATTACCTCAAGATGTAGAGGTGTTTTCTAAAGCAGAATTTATTCAAGAAGAAATCGCTTACTGGCAAAATGCGACAGCAATTGGATTTATTTTTACTTTAGGTACGGCGATCGGTTTTGTCGTGGGCATAGTAATTGTCTATCAAATTCTCTATACTGATGTTGCTAATCATCTATCAGAATATGCCACCCTTAAGGCTATGGGTTATAAGGATAGATATTTTGTAGTTTTAGTATTTCAAGAAGCAGTGATTTTAGCAGTTTTAGGATTTATTCCTGGTTATGCGATCGCCACAGGGTTGTATTCTCTCGCCGCAGGAGCTACAGCTTTACCTTTAGCCATGACGGCTAATCGAGCAACTACCGTGTTAATTTTGACAATTATTATGTGCTGTGTTTCCGGAAGTATTGCTGTCAAGAAATTAAGCGCAGCCGATCCAGCAGATATATTTTAGTTTAGATGATTGAGATTTTTCTTGGTTTGTTGCCTGATAAAAATTCCTCAATTAGAAACTGACTGACTTTGTTCCTTAAATTAGTTAGTCTGTGCTACCATCTCTGATAAATAATCAAATAGTAGGATTATGGGTAAGGTTCTGGTGTTAAACGCCTCTTACGAACCGCTCAACATCACCAGTTGGCGTAGGGCGGTTGTATTGCTCTTGAAGGGTAAAGCCGAGCAACTCGAACACAGAGGTAGGCATATTTATTCGGATTTCCCTCTGCCAACAGTGATTAGGTTGCGTTACTATGTTCGAGTGCCTTATAAAGAAATTCCTTTAACTCGCCGCAATGTTTTAGAACGCGATCGCCATACTTGTCTGTACTGTAGAGCCAAAGACCAACTGACTATCGACCACGTGATTCCTCGCTCTCGTGGAGGAGGAGATACCTGGGAAAATTTGGTAACTGCTTGTGTCCGTTGTAACGTCCGCAAGGGTAATCGTACCCCAAAAGAAGCTAACATGACTCTTCTGGTTCAACCACGCAGACCCTATAGTAGCTTACATTTCGAGATTGTCAAACACACTCAAGGAAACTCCAATCAGGAATGGAAAAAATATGTTATCGGAATTTAACTTCAGGAGGATGGCAGACAATATAACTAAATGGTAGACTCGTAGCTCAGATAAATAAAAAAATATATACAATTGCCGTGTCAGTTAGTAATTTAAAAATTACTAAAATACTTTAATATGTCCTCAAACACTACTACTTCTCTAGAGCGTCCTATAGCCGATAATAAAAAGGTTGATTCTTCAGGATTAAAAGATACATCTAATTCTAATATTTCTAATATTGTTTCAGAAAAGTCAACCAACGGTGTTGTTGAGACTACGGTTCAAAAACTGCGAAAAACCTTGGAAAAACACCAAGGAGAGCATCAAATTATTATTATTCAAGATTTTCCCGACCCCGATGCCCTCTCTAGTGCCTGGGCGTATCAACTAATCGCTGAAAATTATCAGATTACTACTGATATTGTCTATGGGGGAACTCTATCTCACCAAGAAAATATAGCTTTGGTCAGATTGACTGGTCTTTCAGCACAAAGAATCGTCAATAACACTCTACAAGAAAGGGATTTATCTGTTTATCAAGGTTGTGTATTGATCGACAGTCAGGGAACAAATACTCAACTATTTCCCATAGTCGAACAAGCTGGTATTCCCTTAATAGTAGTTATCGACCACCATAGTAAACAAAAAGACTTAAAAGCTGAGTTTATCGATCTCCGACCCCAAACAAGAGCTACAGCAACCATTCTGACTCAATATATTCGAGAAGGAATGTTGGAATTGGATACCAGCAACGATATTCACATCAAATGTGCTACGGCCTTGATGCACGGTTTGCGTTCCGATACCAATCGTCTGATGCAAGCCAGAGAAGAAGATTTTCTGGCAGCAGCCTATTTGAGTCGTTTTTATGATTCTCAATTACTCAATGCCGTATTGCAGTCAGCGCGATCGCGACGTGTTATGGATGTCATTGAACGTGCTTTAAGAAATCGAATTATTAAAAACAATTTTTCGATTTCTGGAGTCGGGTATCTGCGATATGATGACCGCGATGCCATACCTCAAGCGGCAGATTTTTTAGTAACAGAAGAAGATATTCACACTGCCGTTGTCTATGGTATCGTTCACGACGAAGATGAAGATATCGAATTAGTGATCGGTTCACTTAGGACGGCAAAATTGACCTTAGACCCCGACGAATTTATCAAAGAAACTTTTGGTAAGGATACTCACGGACGTTTCTTTGGTGGTGGTCGTTATATGGCTGGCGGGTTTGAAATTCCCATTGGTTTTTTGGGTAGTTTTAATGACAATCCTGATTATGCCAAAATGAAATGGGAAGTATTTGATACTCAAATCAAACAAAAGCTATTGCGTTTGGTAGAACCAGAAGACAATCCAATTTCAACTGATTAAATGGAAGTATATTTAATCCGTCATGGTATTGCTGCCACCAGAGGTACTTACGTAGTTGACGAAGAACGTCCACTGACTCCCAAAGGAAACAGCAAAACCACCGATGTGGCAAAGCGTTTGCAATCTATTGGGTTAAAATTCGATCTAATTTTGACCAGTCCTTTAGTTCGAGCTTATCAAACTGCCAATATATTACAGAAAGCAGACTTAAGCCAGAAGATAGAACAACGTGAATTTCTCGCACCAGAGGGAGACATCAATCAATGGTTGGAATGGTTACAAGCGTGGCAGCTTCTTAATCCAGATAGCAAGTTAGCTTTAGTAGGACATCAGCCAGATTTGGGTAACTGGGCAGAAATGTTAGTTTGGGGAAGTATTAAAGAACAGATAGTTTTAAAAAAAGCAGGTGTAATTGGTATTGAAATTCCTGGTATCGGCACGCCAATTTGTAGGAGTAGGTTATTTTTATTAACTTCTCCTAAATGGTTACTATTACCACCAAATTCTTAAATCATCGTAGCCAATAAATTCATAAGTAAGTAGGCGTAATTAATTAGAAAATGAGTAAGGGAGTAGGGGATTAGGGGAGTAGGGGAGTAAGGGAGTAGGGGAGCAAAAGGAGAAATAAGAGTTTTTACTTTATATTTAATTTTACCCAGGTACTTAGGTAATCAATTATATTAGTTATTTTAATTGATTTTTTATTCCCAAAAACTGAATTGAGACTGATAATTATTAGAGGAGCAAATTGCATTTAGCTCCTATAAAATAGTATATTTTTTATTAAAAACGATTATTTATTAATAATAGTTTGTCGTTTATTACTCAAAGCGATCGCCAAATAAATTAATGAATCAACCAACAACTATTAACAAACTTCCCCCTTCTCAACATCAATTTGCCGATGTAATTCATCGTTTAGAAGCAGGTGGTTCGATGTTACCAGATACCCCAGAAAATCTCATGCAGATTATTGGTATCTATAAAGCCTATGCCATTCCGATGGATTTTTATTGGCGCGATTTACTCTATATTGCCGAACGAGTTTTTTTGAATCCCCTGCCTTTTTTTAAATACTTCTTACCTCAAACATATTTAGATTTACCCAATCACTATGCAGGTGAAAACGCCGATCTGAAAATCTGGCGAGGTACAGATAAAGCCCATCCCGAATTAATTGAGTTCATACAACGGGGCAAAACCCGCAAAATGCCCAAATTATTTCATCATCTCAATCACGATCGCATTAATATGGAATTTGCTGAAGCTTGTATGCGGGCGATGTTTTGGCATCAGGATATCAATCCTAAGTTTAATGAATATTTAGATAGCGATGAATATAAAAATAATGCCGATGTAGCAATTAAAGCCTACTTTAAGAATAACCCCCTAATGTTGGGAATGTATAAACTATTCCCCGATATGTTTCTCGAACAGGTCAAACAGCTATCTTACTATGCCAACTTAGGAGAATTTTGGGAAGTGATGTGTCCCGTTTTCCTAGAAATGTCAGATCTCTACGATGAAGGAAAATTAACCAATGTACCAGAAGCGATGAACTTTTTAGTCAATGGTATCTTTGCCGTTGCCGGTCGTCCCATCTATCATCATGTATATATTGGGGATAAATGCTATGAAATTATTCCCAAATCTCAAGGCTTTACTTGGTTGTATGAAGCTGCACTACCCTATGTAGAAGCCGTCTTTTATCGTACCGCACCTTTTCGGGGGACAAAATCTTATAACGCCCAAGCCAAACAAGTGCCAGCATCTCAATCAGACTTTCACTATGGCATACTCTATGCTGATGTCTTACCTGTAGGTATGGCAGGAATTCCCCCTACATTATTAATGGATGATATGTGGCATTTTCTGCCCGACTATTTAATAGACTATTACCAACAGCACGGTCGCGGGGAAGATGATATGTTAGTACAGTTAGGAATTACCTTCCAGCGATCGATGTATAATGTTACATCTGCCGTTATTCAGGCATTACGTCAGGCATTACTTTACCCCTTAGACGATGCCAATCCCAAACATTTACAAGCTAACCGCCAATTTTTTGAATCTCAATTAGACCGCTTTAAACGCTCAGAAGCCCGTCTATCAGATATTCAAAGTCAGGATTATCGATAACAAGTAGTATTGTTATTGACACCCTAACCTTTCCGCTTCGCCAAAAAAATTAATTAACAGTTGCTGCTTTACCTAACTTTTTCATCAGAAAATTAGGTTTTGAGCAGCATTCATAGTTGTCTAAAAAAATCAAATTTTTGGTATTTTAGTACTATAGCAATACTTATTTAGATTAAGACATTAGACTTTGTGCTTGTCTTCAGAGGAGATAACTTTAACATTTATCATTAACCATTTACTATTTATCATTTAGTCTTTACTTGGGGAATAACAATCCCCATTTGAATGAGTCAATGTTCAATGTTTTAATTGATGGACACCCCTAACAATGCCAGATAATACTGCTGCTGAAATATCTCAAATAAATAGTAAAAGAGCATACAAGCACAATATTCTCACGAAGTCAGAGGAAGCTTCGTCGTTTTACGGCGGAGTCTCTCTCACCCAACCATTCCTAAAATGGGCTGGCGGAAAACGGCAACTTCTACCTACTATTAAAGAGTACGTCCCTCAAAAGTTCACTCAATATTACGAACCCTTTGTAGGTGCAGGGGCGGTATTATTCTTCCTACAGCCCAAAAAAAGCGTCATCAATGATACGAATAGAGAGCTTATTAACTGTTATCGCGTAATCAAAGATAATCCTGAAGAGTTACTGGAGTTATGTCAACAACATCAGGATAAAAACTCCAAAGAGCATTATTATTGGTTGCGAGAACAAGATAGAAAAGACGATTTTAAGGATAAAAGTCCTGTAGAGCGGGCTGCTAGGATTATTTATCTCAACAAGACTTGTTTTAACGGTTTATTTCGCGTCAATAGCAGTGGTCAATTTAATGTGCCTTATGGCAACTACTCTAATCCTGTAATTGCTGAACCTGCTGTCATTAGGGCAGTCAGTGCTTATCTTAATCGAGGAGATGTCAAAATCACTGAAGGCGATTTTGCCAAGGCAGTAGCTACTGCGAGGAAAGGGGCATTTATTTATTTCGACCCTCCCTATCATCCTATTTCTGAGACTTCATCCTTTACTGGTTATAGTGTTAATGGGTTTGGAGAACAAGAACAGATTAGACTCAAAGAAGTCTGTGACAAGTTAACCGAGCGTGGTTGTCAGGTACTAGTAAGTAATTCCTCTGCCACTTTTATCAAACAACTTTATTCTGACCCTAAGTATGAGATTGTAGAGGTTAAGGCTTCTAGGGCGATTAACGCAGTGGCATCAAAGCGAGGCAGAATCAACGAACTGTTAATTTATAACAGGTTTCCATGTTTCCATTCAATTAGTTTCTCTATTAGTTAGTACCAATATCTCTCACCCGTCCGCTCCAACGTTTTGTTAGACTGTGTTTTCGAGACAAGGTTACAACTTTTCTGCCGCTTTCCGCTTGCTGCTTTTGCAAATCAGCAAAGATGGCTTTCAAGTCATGATTAAATGACCGAGAGTACTCTTCACGAATTCTGTGGATCTCTTCGACAATCTCATCATGAAACATAATCAACCTCATTAGTTAGAGAGAAATTAATTATAGAACATTCAGTAAGTCATCAATTTTCTGGTTTATTTCCTCAAAAGGATTGGGTTTAATATTTATTTTAAGTACTTTAAGAATTTGCCTCATGTTAGATGTAGTTTCTTGAGATTCTAATTTACTGATACCTTTAAGTTGGTGAATGTAGTCATTTCTTTTTTGACAATCCACATCCAATTTTTTGAGTAGCTGATAAATTTCTGCATCTTTGCCGCAGAGGTATTCGATAATTGCAGTCATGACGGTACGATTGTAGCCATTGCTTAAGATTAATTGGCGATCGCCGTTTAATTTGTAATTATTTAAATATCGTTTTAGTTCTCCATTACGATAATTAGCGATCGCCAAATCTAATTTATTACTCAAATTTTCATTCATGACCAAATTTATATCCTGTTTGGGTAATAATTTTTGTTTCAGGAGATAAAATAAAACGCTTTCTTGAAATACAAATATTTTTACCAAAACTTCTGAATATTCTTGATTTTTAGCTTTAATTTCTGCCTGAAAATAAATTTCCTTAATAATTTCTTGGTGTTGTCTTGCTGCTAAATTTTTACTTTGCTGGTGAAAGCGATCACCACAAAATTTAGCGTGTTTTTCAATTTTCTCAAAGCTGGCTTTAAAAGCAGAACTCAAACGTAAAGAAGCACATTGAAGTAAATTACTGATGCCATTATCTATAAGATTGCTATTTTTAAAAGTTATTAATGCACCATTGTAATTATGACAAGCTATTTGTTTTTTAATGGTTTGAATATCGATAGTTTTTTTAAGAACAGTAATATCAGATTCAAAAACTCGTTCTTGTTCGGGTAACATTTTTTTAGGATTTCGCACTTGCCACAAATGACTGTTTGGTGCTAATCCTGAAGCCTGAACGATACTCCAAGAACTTTTCATTGCAGGAGTTCCCGAAGATGAATTTAATTCCAGGCGATCGCCAGATTGTAATTTTTCTTGTGCTAGGGCGATCGCTTTTTTGGCTTCTTGGGTAGCTAGCAATAAATCTACAGGATCTTGGGATAGTTTCTCATCCACTGGAATTAATTCAATCTGTTCTGGGGCAATAGATAATTGTTCTACCTCGGATAACAGCCATTCTTTTGTAAAGACAGCAGCATCTTCCGTACCAGAAGTGTAAAGTAAAATTGCTCCTTTAATTTTATGGTTTTGTTCTAGCAGATGTTTAGTTAAGGTAACGATCGAACCTTCTGTATCTGTTCCTTCCGAACCTGGATCTTGGTTGCCGACAAAAGATAAGAGGATGCTGGACATATTTTTTTAATGATGAAGTAGGAATGATGAATGATGAGTTTGTTTCGTTCATCGTTTATCATTTAGCTAAAGGGAAATATTTGATAATATTCTGGCGATCGCTGTTTGAGTTTTTGTAGATATTGCGATCGCGGTGCGACTGTTGCACCAAAAATTGTAACTACCTGATAATCTTCTAAATCGGCTATCCAAACAGGAGAAGGTTTAACAGGTTTATTAGTTTGTCCACAAAGATTACCATCATAATCTAATTGACCTTTATGATTTTTAATTTTTAAATCATTAGCGTGTAAAATAGCTAAAGCATGAGGTTTGTTATAGTTTTCTTCTCCCGAACAAACGATAATACGGCAATGTTTATCCACTGCATCAAACCAATTGCGATCGCTTGGTTGATTAAAAGATAAAGGTGAATTAATATTTTTAGAAATGTTGCTATTAGGAATTAATTGTTCTAAAGCAGAATAAAAAGCTTTTAGTTTAGTTTGAAATAACTTTTGAAAATCTTTGACTGATTCTGGTGCATACCAAAAAGATTTAGGATTATTTATATCTGCATCAACAAAAAATGTAGAACCGCGAAACCAAGGGGCATATTGTCTATTTTGTCGAGAATAGCAAGGTCTTCTCGCACCCTGTCCGATACCACCAAGGCTAAACATCATCCAGGTTAGATTTTTTAACAGCGATGAAATTGCTTGAGTTTTATCTTGAGGTGTGGTGACAGAATAGGATAAAGTTAAAATGCCTTGTTGTTCCCCACATTCGTCATTATTTCGTTTCGGTTCTTTTTGAATCAATTTACCATCAATAATATTTACTCTGACCCAACCTAACTGCTGTTTGGGATTAATTGCACCAAAAATTTGACTTTCCCAATTGATTACTTGTTCAGCAGGTAAAACGCCCAAAGTAAACGCCCGAAACCAATAGCGCAGCATTGATTTAAAAGCAGTCGGACGTACTTCAGGAACAGCAGCAGTAGTAGGTTTTAGATTGCCATTTCTATCTGTTCTTAAATTACCATCTCGATCTTTTTGAAATGGTTCTTTAGCATTACTAAACTGTTGATTACCGTGAATTAATTGTCCTTCCAAAGCAAACTTGACTCGGAAAAATTCATCACTAGATTTATTTTTATCTCCTATAACTAACTGTCCATAACCCGTATTGATTTGCGAACCTACGCCAGCTTGTAAACCTGAAATTAACCATTGTTTGACTTTATTTAAAACTTCTTTATCTTGACAATTACTAGATAAACGTAAGCCAATTAAAAAGTCAGACTTTTCTAAAGATAAAAAAACATTCGGGTTAGACTCGTATTTAGGTTGCTTATTTTCATCCCATTTCCAAATATTATTTGCCATATCCATACTCAAACCACCAGTTTTACTGGATAAAGGATAGGCATCAAGAAAAACTATTTTACCCGCACTATGTTGTGGATTATCTGTTTCAATCGAACCAAAATAAGGTGCTACTTTTTGTTCTGCTGCCGACCATTTAATCTTTTCGGTGGCAACTATTTCTCGAATAGCTTGAGTTCTAGCTACACCACGAAGAGTACTGGCGGGAATATAGGGCATTCCCAAAGCATCAAAAGCTGGCAATAAAATACTTTCGGGTCCCCGATGTCCGCCGACACGAATGCGCCAAGGAGATTTGACTGTAAAGGTATTGTCTTTTCCTGCTATTAATTCTGTACGTTGATTTAATTGCTTCAGGCGATCGCGATAATTGGCATTTTCTTGTGCTATTTGTAATATCTGTATCTTAGTCGCGTCTTTATATTCTCTTTCTGGTTCACGCATCCAACGCAAGTATTCAACAAAACTAGCTGTAGAGTTTGGTTGAGGTTCATTATCGGAATTTAACCAAGGGGAGGGAGGTTGGCTATTTCCTCCATTGTTGCTATTTCCTTTATTCTTATTACCGTGGTTGTTTCCTCCTTTATGATGATTATCAGAATGAGGAGATTGTGATTTAGGTATAGGCTTATTTGGTTTTTTAAGAGGTTGAGGAGGTTGTGGAGACATTTTAGATAGTTAATAATAAATGATCGGTAATCGTAGGGGCGAACCGCCGTTCGCCCTTACAGCAAGAGATTTGTTTTAAGCATCGCCTTCAATACCTTTATAAATGGCGTTTGCCCAAAAACCAAATTCTTGTGCCAAGTTTAAACCTAAGCCAGTTAAACCTAGATAATCATCGGCTTTGAGTTGCTTGAGGGAATCTAAACCTTTATTTCCAGCTAAATCTTTGATAGGAGAAAGCAGTTGCAGACATTCAAAGTATTTTTTGACTACATCTTGTTTACCTTTCTGACTTAAAGCTTGTTCTTCGGCTTTCAGACGCATCATGCCCCAAGTGGCCAGATAAGTATAAAGTTCGACTGCTTGGCTTTTTTGTTCTTTAAGACGGGAATTATCATTGTTATTGCGATCGCGTAATTCTTGTAAAGCTTCGTAGACGGGAGTGCTGAGGGTACGGGGGTCAAAGGTTTGCATAGACTTAAAATAAATGATGAACTATGAACTATGAATGATGAATGTTAATTAAACTGTTGGACAAAACCTCTACCCAAGCTTTCTTGTCCGCCAATTTGCAAGATTTCTCTACTAGCTAGTAACTGACTAAATTCTTGATGTATCGCCGATGCCGTACCATTAGCAGCCGAGGTAGTTCCCCAAGTAAAGTACATTAAAGTGTCTGGAGGAATGGCTTCTTCATAGCGAAAACCACCATCAACAGTTTTGTTTTCATCGAGTTTAATTTTGACCTGTCGCCATAAACTCATTTGAATCAAGGTGGCACAATGTTTGTCTGGAAGTACTATCGCTCTTTCAATCGTGTTAGTTTGAGATGTCTGAGGAATAAAATCTTTCCAGTTTTGCCATTGCTTTAGTTCTTCTGCTTTAAGGATGGCATCTTTAAGATAAACAGCAGAGTTACCATTTAAAAAATTGCAGCTATATTCAACAGGAATGCGATCTAACTTACCCGTAAACCTAGTCCACCGTTTTAATAACATCGGGCAACTAACCCAAACTACTCCATGACTCAAAGAAGGTACGGGAAGCCAAAGTAATGCACCATCGCCAATCCAAATATTTCCCTGTTCTAATTGGCTGGCATTTTCCAAATCCGTACCAAAGAGTTTAAATTTTTGGTTTTTGTCATTCACACTAGCCCTTAATCTGCCACGAATGCTGCTAGAAGGAATATAGGGAAAATTGGTATGGGATTCACGGGCAATTCCTAACAAATTACCTTCTTGAGTCGTTCCACCTGTATGTAGGGGAGAAAGTAAATAAAGATATGTGTAATTAATCGTCATAATGTTTGCTTTATTTATTTTAATAAGAAATCCACAATAATTCGGAGTAGCCTAGTTCTAGCAAGCGTTTAGCCCTATCTAAAGCTTTCCCTGGCTTAGAATTATGATCTTCTGCAAATAGGTTTTGAGGTTGATTGAGGTAATAGCAACTACCTGGAGGCGCAGCAAAAACTTGAGGTGCGGGGATACTTTTTTTGTCATTGTCTTTATCTTTGATACGACAACTAATAGGTACAGGTTGTGCAGTTGCGACACTAACTAAATTTCCTTTAGTCTGATTACCGTTAACGGATTCAGCTAATTTCCATTCCCAAGGATAAGATTTACAGGTTGCTTTTCGATCTTTGTCGGGATATTCAAATACTCCAGGGGTGATTAAATAAGCTAAAGATTTACCTCCCTTTTGGTAGTTACGTTGGGATAGTATTTGTAACTCTTGCCATTGTTCGCCTAATTCGGGACATTCTTCGACTAATACCCGATGTCCTTCTCCTCCCAGTCTCATAGAAGTAGGTGTATCTGGTATTTTTTTATCTAGACCAATAGCCATACTCCAACCAGTATGTAAACGAATGGCATTTTCAACAAAGTAACCATCAGCATCTTTTACCTGACGAGTACCTGAATTTAAACAGTTATGCGATCGCGTTTCTACTGTCCACGGTTGGGGACTTTCTTCTTTGTGACACAACCAATCTTCGGCTTTTAATTTCTGGTTATCTAATAGTTTAGTAACGATAGAAAAAGGTAAATAATTACGTGGTTTTTGTTCGATTATTTGGTCTTGTTCTTTAACATTGCCTGAATCTTTTTCTTTTAATAATAAAGGTGCAGGAGAAAAACGATCCCAGATCATTTGTCGATGGGGTGAGTCTTTATCCAGCCAAGTTAAGGGATGGAGTAAATCTTTACCAACATAATTAAGAGGGCGAGGCAAATAAAGTTTCTGTTGATAACAAAGAAAAACACCTTTCAGAGTTATTTTTTGGTCATTATTTAATAAACCTCTAATTGCTCCTGCGATCGCGTGTCCGTTAGGAGGAAAAACACTTCCAGCCCAGGCTCTTTCACCAGGTGTAAAAGGTTTAGCATCGCGGAATAAAAGTATATCTAATGGTGTCAGTGTGTACCAGTACATAAAGTTTCTTAATTGGAAATACCAAAAATTTCGCTAACATTTATAGTTATTTCTGGAAATGCTAGAAGAGAGAAATTTTGATTGCTATTTAATGTTTGTATAGTTTGATAGCCTTCTGGTGTTGGCTGACGATAAATGGTTAGGGATTGATTATTGACATCGATTAACCACACTTCAGAAATACTATTTTCAGCATAGAGAGGAATTTTGACATCGCGATCGTAAACAATAGTTGTATCGGCAACTTCAACAAGTGCAAAAATATCCTTGATTTCTGGTGTTTGGGTTTCGTAAAAATCAGCACGAGGTTTTAATAAAGTTACGTCTGGCTGAGGTTCGGAATTATTAGTTAATTGAATGGGATTTTGAATACTTACCAAAACGAGATCGCCTAATTTACGGTAAAAAAGTTGATTTAAACGATTAACTGTCGCTGCGTGTTTTAAACCAATTGGTGACATTTCAACAATTTCGCCTTTAATTAATTCGACTCGATCGCTTTCTGTAAGTATGCCCACTTCAGACATTTTATGATACTGTTCGACTGTGAACTTTCGTGTTAGTAATTGCATGGTTATTAATTTGTATTTCAATTTGTCGATGTCGATTACGTATAGTAAATGCTGCTAATTTTAACCAGTTTTTTATCTCTTGATCGCGTTGTCTGTTTGTTGCATTATAAATAAATACATTAATTAGTAAATCCCTTAGTTTTTCTGTAAAAAGATCGCAAGACTCTAGATTTTTCTCAAACACCTTTCTTTTTTCACAAAATGCTTTCGTCCATTGTTCTATTGCTTGTTGTGGTGCGGGATGTTGTGACCAAGTTTCGGCAGCACTTTCAAAAATTGCCCAGTCTAATTTATTATGTTGTTGGGTAAATTCTACTAACTCTCGCCAACAGTTAAAGACATCAAATTTAGCAGTGGCTTTTAAAATATTACCATTGCCATAAATAGCTCGAACTTGAACCGCGTCTTTTTGAGAGTCTTTATTATTGGGAATGTAGTAATGTTCTTTAGCTTCTTCTTCAGCGTCCCAGAGATTTTCTAAAGCAATAGCTAATGGTACGGAATGATGGGCGATAACAACACCAAAACTAATAGTTGCTGCCGATCCTAAAGTAAACAAAGGACGGTTCGGTAATGATGAAGTATTTTTTAATGATGAAGTATGAGTGCTGAATGATGAAGTATTTTTTAATTCCGCGTTCATCGTTCCTAATTCATCATTTTTATATTGCCAATAATCTCCTTTACTTTCAAATTCACCTTGCGGATCTTCTTGTCCTTTAAAACATTGGCGAATATCCCACAGCCAACTATCCCACTCCCAGAGATTGGTATAGGCTAAAATATCATCGCCACCGCAATAAATCAGTCTGCCAGCATAGCGAGATTCGGTGAGATAGGGTACTAATTGATTGGCGAAATCTAGTAGGGAACGACTCAAGGCACTGTGGGTAGCGGGACCCATTCTTTTATTGACTTTGAGAAATTCGCTTACTGGTCGTTTGATTTCGTCGGGAAAGCGATCAATTTTATCAATTAATTCCTGGGGAATATATTCTTGATAGGGTTTTAACTTACTTCCTTTAAGCCATTCACTCATGCTATCGCCATCACCAGCAGCAATGACATACCAGTCAGTAGGATTATTACCAGGAGGAAAATGTTTAGCAATAGCGTTTCTTAACTTATTTAGTTCGGCTTGTTTCTCTTTAGTATCTTGAGAAGGAAAATCTTCAATTAACCAACCAGAATTAATCAAGCGAGGGTTAGGTAATTTACGGTGATATTGATTAATCCAGGGAATACCCCAAGAATTTTGGTTTTTATTTTCTGTATCTTTTTTTGCCCAAGAAAATTTATCAATAATTTCTTGACAAGCAATTTTATAATCATTAATGGCTTGATTATTTCCTTCTGCTTCTGCCTGTTTTAACCAACCAGCAACCCCAGAACTTAGATCGGGATAGGTTAAGGATAACTCGTCGATACCTAAGATATCTGGCAATATTTTGTGTAAAACTCTTTTAACTACTTCAGTAGCGTTTAATTCTTCAATGCCATCGAATAAACCAAGGTTTTTGGCATCAGACCAAAACTTTTTGGTTTGTCCTTCCGTCACCCAGTCAGACTGATGGTTATGCACTACCGAACCAATACCAGAAATAGTCGAACGAGTACCGAAAGCAGTTGGCATTTGCCAAGTTCGGGCGTTTTTAACGGCGGTTAAATTATAACGCAAGCGATCAAATATATTACCCCACCATGAACCAACATTAAGATTGGGTTGTTTGGAGTAAGAGTTAGAATCAGTTTCTGTTTTTTCTAATAAATTGAATACAGCTTTAAGAAATTCTGCCTCGTTAGTTTCAAATAAAGCTAATAAATTTTTTAAATTAGTAAAATCGTTTTGTTTATCGCACCATTCTTGATATTCATCTTCTTTTCTAGGAGATTGAGCTAATTCAGCGTCTAAATTACCTATGGGTAAAGCTGTCCAATAGGTTTGCCATTGAGATTTTAGCCAACCTTCCCAAGTATTTTGATTAATATTTTTCCAGGCGGGATTAACTTTAGTTTGTAGAAATTCTAGACTTTGCTGACCTAATTTTTCCCATTCTTTTTCTAAAATTTGTTTGGCATATTGAGTTGCTGCATATATAGGATTATCTTTAAGATCATCTCCCTGCTTACCGTTGTCTGGGAGAATCATCACGATTACATTAGGAAAACCAGCAGTTAATAACTGTTGTGTGGTAGGTTGTTCGATCCACTGACTAAATTGGGGATATTCTTGTAGTAACCAGCGATCGATCAAAGGTTGTTGATACAAACAAGGATACAAAAGTGTATCTACGCCGTATTTTTTCGCCAATTCCCAAGAAACTTTGGCTGATAAATAATGTAATAACCATGAACCAGCCCAAAAATCGCGCATCTTACGGCTGGCTTTGACTAATTCTTGAACGGGAGAAAAAGTAAATACGACTAAATGAGGACGAGAACGAGTAAATGTTTGTCCTTTACTGGGATATTCTTCTGGGTTTTTATAGCATCCTGCTAATCCGCCAGCCAGAGCCGAAGTAATACTGGTATGACTCCACAGGGAAGCATCGGGAAAACGAGTTTCGGCTGGAAGTAAATATACCTCTGGATTATCTTTTGCTAGTAAATCTGGATAGCAACGCCACAGCCACCAATGTACTTGACGCGGATCTTCCCAATGTTTAATTAGATTTAATACTGCTAATTCTTTTTCTTCTAAAAACTCTTTGCGTTTACCCTGCTTTAGTCTTTCATGCCATTGAGATATGTTTATCGTTTGTGGCTTACCAGATAAAAGATGATGTATTTGTAAACCATCTTCGCCATAATTAATAGAACTATATTTGGGATCGAGTCTACCTATGGTACTTCTGTCACTTGCCGAAGCAATTAGATCGCATAAACCTACATTATCCAGCCATTGACGACTTAATGAGTCTAACGCAGATTTATCTTTTGGGGAATGCCATCCTGCCATACAGTTAAGGATTTCCCATTGTCCTTCTCTTGCAAAATCTTTTCCTTGAGACAATGCTTTCAAACCAGGATCGTGTAATAAGCCCCAAATTTTAGCTTGCCAGTAAAGTTCTGTCATTAACTTACATCACTAAGGATCGAGTTTCTTCTCAACTCTAGCCGAAGAATTTTGAATAGTCTATTCAGTAATAATTCTGAAAATAATTATTTTATAGTGACTCAAATAGTTCAATTTATAGAACTTGTAGCGATTATTTTTATGCGAGCGATAATTTTTTTTACTAGCTTTAATTTAAAAAACTTAATAAACTAAGAAATAATGATGAATTAGGAATTATGAGCGATGAAAAAAGCTACTCATTATTCAGCATTCATACCTCATCGTTGAAAAAAACTGTGTTTTACGTAATTGTCTACGATATTCCTGATGATAAAAGAAGAAAAAGAATTTCCGATCTGCTTGAAGGATATGGAAGTCGAGTTCAGTATAGTGTGTTTGAATGTGTTTTAAATAAACAACAATATAAACAGCTTTGTTCCCGTCTTCAGAAAATAATTAAACTAGATGAGGATAATATTAGAGTTTATCCGATAACTCGTCATACTCTTGAGCAAGTGGAAACTTGGGGTGTAGGCAATCAATTAACTAAACCACCTAGTTCGATAATTATCTAAGTAAAATCCCACTGTTTTACAATTTATTTATATCATTTAATGATTTTTGCGAACCTCAAACTAAATCTATGTAACCCTATTATTTCTGTTGTGAGCCTCGATAGCTTGCTGTATATGGGGTTTGGCTTTTTTGCGGGCGACTCGCTCTGTCTTTCAGCCTCGATTTTTCCTGAGCCTCGCAAACCCCCTCTAGACACTTTGCTATATCTGGGTTTTAATGGAGGCACTCTCTAACTAATAGAGAAACTAATTGAATGGAAAC
>JBHJNX010000030.1:0-9201 GCA_050330335.1 Pleurocapsa sp.
CATCGTACTGCCTACCGTCGCTGTTTGATTACTACCGATAGCGTATTTAGTATGGACGGAGATCTTTGTCCTTTACCTGAGTTATTAACTTTAGCCACAGAGTTTGAATGTATGCTCTTAGTTGATGAGGCTCACGCTACAGGAGTTTTCGGTAAAACTGGTGCTGGATGTGTGGAACATTTTAACTGTACCGGTAACGAATTAATTCAAGTAGGCACGTTAAGTAAAGCATTAGGGAGCTTGGGAGGATATGTAGCTGGAAGTAGTCAATTAATCGATTTTTTACGTAATCGCGCTCCCAGTTGGATTTATACTACTGCTCTGTCTCCTGCCGATACGGCTGCGGCACTAGAGGCGATCGCTATTGTCCGACAAGAACCAGAAAGAAGAGAACGATTACAACACCACAGTCATTATCTGCGACAACAATTATCTGCTAGTAATTTATTTCCTTCCCAATCTCCCATTATCTGCATCGGAATGGATAGTCCCCAAGCTGCATTAAATAAAGCCAGGCAACTGCAACAGGCGGGTATCCTAGTTCCTGCAATCCGTCCTCCTACAGTACCTACTAGCCGCATTCGCATCTCATTAATGGCAACTCACACCACCAAACAGATTGATCGTTTGGTTTCTTGTTTTCAGGAGTAGTTTGATTATATCTCTAACTTTCATCCCCTAATTTTAGGCGATCGCCCTTTCTAAGATCAGATCGAACATTCTCGTCATCGATCGCCTGTTAATTTTTGCGTTAATGTTCTTTGCCGATTAATCGCATATTGTCATCAGCCGAAGAAGCCTAGTCTCCGTCTTGACTGGCTTTTACCGATAGGCGGATTAACCCGAACTCAGGTCAATGTATACCATCAAAGTAGAGATTGACGAGAAGCTAATTTTTCTACAATTGCTTGGGTTTCTTGTAACATTTTTTGTCGGCTATCTGTGACCTTAGTCAAGGTGGGAACGAGATTACGAGCTTGTAGAGCCATATGTAATTGTAACTGAGCTACATATTCACTAATATCTTCGCGAACTACTTCTAAGTTTTGGTTTGGGGTTTGAATCTCCGACATCCTTGCTCCGTTAGTTGTTTCTCAGATAATCTTTTGGATCGAGATTAGCATGAACTAACGTTAGTTTGTAACGCTTTTGACAATTTTTAAATAAATTGCAATATTTTCTGGCTCTATGCTTAAAACTTTGTAATAAACTCTAAGGTGAACACTACAATAAACTATTAAGATACTATCTCCTGTAATGCGGGTTTGAGTTGGGGATACTGATAACTAAAGTTGGCAGCTTGAGTATTTTTAGGCAATACCTGCTGACCTTCTAGAACTACTTTGGCACCGTCTCCTAATAAAATTTCTAACACAAAATCTGGAACTGGCAGCCAAGAAGGACGATTCATAACTTCTCCCAGAGTCTGGCATAGCTGAGACATTTTTACAGGATTAGGAGCAGTAGCATTATATAC
Organism: Pleurocapsa sp.; assembly: GCA_050330335.1. Lineage (GTDB taxonomy): Bacteria > Cyanobacteriota > Cyanobacteriia > Cyanobacteriales > Xenococcaceae > Waterburya. The sequence goes on from JBHJNX010000030.1 coordinate 1,478, forward strand.
TCCTGTCATCTCGTTACTAGCGATCGCCTTGGCAATTAGACTAACTAAATCATCGCGATGTATCCAAGAAAACCACTGACGACCACTACCGATAGGACCACCGGCAAACATTTTAAAAGGCCCAATCATCTTACCCAAAGCACCGCCATTAGCTAACACAATACCAATTCGCAAAATAACCAAGCGCACACCCAATTCTTTAACTTTTTCGGCTTCTGCTTCCCATTGCTTGCAGACTTGTGCCAGAAAATCATTACCAGGAGAACTACTTTCGTCAAATTGTGCCGTTTCACTCGTGCCATAGTAACCGATCGCCGAACCGCTTACCAATACTTGGGGTTTTTCTGTCGCTTGGGTGATCGCTTCGACAAGTTTGCGGGTTCCTAGTTGACGGCTTTCCATAATGGCTTGTTTTTGCTGCGGTGTCCAACGTTCGGCAATTGGTTCGCCAGCTAGGTTAACGACTGCATCACAACCGGATATTTTTTGCTGCCAGTCTCCAGATTCTTGGGGTGTATATTGAACTGCTTCCAAGTTAGGAAATGCCGCAGTAGGGAAGATTTTTTGAGCTTTATCGAGGTTGCGGGTAAAAACAATAATTTGATTGCCTTGATTATGCAATTTTTCTACCAAGGGAGTACCGACTAATCCTGTTGCACCAGTAATAGCTATTTTCATGTTTTAAAATTGAATTTGGTCAAAGTTAGTTATTGTTTCTTTGGTGGTTCGCCGTATTCCATGCCATTGGCTGCTGCATAACGATCCATAAAGCGGGTAAATCTTTCCCAGTGGTCATCCGCGTCTAGATCAAAAGTGCATCTGACTTGTTTTAATTCGTCCCCTTCATCTCCACCAAAAATCATTTTTACTGAAGAAGGAGTAACTAAAATTTCTCCTTCAGAATCGATTAAGCGTAAATTTTGTGCCGAACCTTTGGTAAAGCTGTTAAATTTTTCCAGTGCCTTAAGAGATTCAAAGATCAATAAAACGCTGTGTACTCCCGTATTTTTGTTGCGTCTTAAGCTAACACCGCTTAGTTCTTCGGGAACACCTTGAAAAAATTCGATTGAAGGAGTGACAGAGGACATCAATAAAAAAATTTTGATTATTTACGGTCTATTTATTTAGATTACTACAACGAAGGAGTAAAAAAGTCAGAAGTCAGAAGTCAGAAGTGATCAGGAAGTAGAAGGCAATGAATAGTAGAGGCGATTCGCGCTTCGGTGAAGGGTACGAAGTCATCGCCCCTACTGATTACTGTTTACTGACTTAGAAGTTGCTGTATCGAGGGTAATTTTGCCATCTTCTAATTCAATCAGGCGATCGGCTACATCGAGGATGCGATCATCGTGAGTTACGATCAAAATTGTACAGCCTTGTTCTCTGGCTAATTGTTGCATTAATTCCACTACATCTCGACCAGATTTACTATCCAATGCCGCCGTTGGTTCATCTGCTAGTACCATTTTAGGGTGAGAAGCCAGGGCGCGGGCAATGGCAACTCGCTGTTTTTGACCCCCCGAAAGGTTTTTGGGATAATAATTGATATGTTGTCCTAAGCCCACAGCTTCTAACATGGCGATCGCGCGATCAGCAATATTTGTACCTTTAATGCCTTCTTGTAATTCTAAAGACATCTGCACGTTTTGTTTGGCAGTTAAAGAACCGAGTAAATTATGGGCTTGAAAAATATAACCAATATTTCTTCTGGTTTGAACCAATTGTTCTGGTGTTGCCCCTACTAACTCATTGTCGAATACTTTTAAGAACCCTGATTGAGGCGATCGCAGTCCACCCATCAGAGTTAATAAAGTTGTTTTTCCCGAACCAGAAGGCCCTTTTAAAATAATTACTTCTCCCGAAACGAGAGTTAAATTAATATCGAATAAAATTTGCTTTTTTAATTTACCTTCGCCAAAAAAATGAGTTAAGTTTTGGATATTTACAACTTGATTATTTGTTAATGGTTGATTGCTCATAGTTCACAGTTAAATAGGTTTTATTAGTTAACATGGCGATCGCCCTTTGAACTGCTTTACCAATTTCAAGCGACAGCAATTAAATTAATTTCAAATGTGTAGAGACGCTAAATAAAACATCTCCACAAAATTGTTATTTACTAATGACAAAATTAACCAGTTTTTTGGGTACGACAATCACTTTTTTGATTTCTTTCCCTTCTAAATAACGCTGGGCAACTTCTGATTCTGTAGCATATTTTTCTAAAGCAACTTTGTCTGCATCAGCAGGTACTTGAATCGTGCCGCGAGTTTTACCTAAAATCTGAATAACTATTGTTATTTCATCAACTATTAAAGCTTTGGGGTCTACTTGAGGGAAACTTTGATGGTGTACTGACTCATTATGACCTAAGTGACTCCATAATTCTTCGGCGAGATGGGGAGCAAAAGGTGCAAGTAATAAAACTAAGGTTTCAATTCCCTCCTTATATACCACAGAATTATTGCATTTAGCATCTTTGAGAGCATTACTTAATTTCATTAACTCAGAAACAGCAGTATTAAACTGATAGTCTCCCTGCAAGTCTTCAGAAACTTCTTTAATAGCGGTATGAATTGCCCTTCTTAAATCTTTCTCTTCTTTACTTAACTCTTGAACAGTATTTAAAGATTGTGAGGGGTGGTATTCAGTAACTAAGAACCAAACTCGATTCAAAAAGCGAAATTGTCCTTCGACATCGGCATCATCCCATTCTAAATCTTTTTCTGGTGGAGCTTTAAACAGGATAAACATTCTTGCTGTATCCGCTCCATATTTGCCTAAAACCTGTTGTGGATCTACGCCATTGTATTTAGACTTAGACATTTTTTCGTATAAAACATCTAATTTTTCTCCCGTTTTGGGGTCTTGAGGAGTGTTGGCATCTACTTCGCTTAGGGGAATATATTTACCAGTACTAGGGTTTTTATAAGTAATATTTTGTACCATGCCTTGAGTTAATAGACGCTTAAAGGGTTCGTCGAAGTTAAGCAACCCGCGATCGCGCAAAACTTTGGTAAAAAAGCGAGAATAAAGTAGGTGTAAAATGGCGTGTTCGATACCGCCAACATATTGATCGACTGGCATCCAATCATTGACTCGATCAAGTTGAAATGCTGCTTCGCTATTATTAGCGTCGCTGTAGCGTAAAAAATACCAAGAAGAATCGATAAAAGTATCCATTGTGTCGGTTTCTCGTTTGGCAGGTTCGCCACAACTAGGACAGGGTACATTAACCCAGTTTTCTAGCTGCGCTAGAGGAGACTGACCTTTGCCTGTAAATTCTACTTCTTCTGGTAACTGCACTGGTAAATCAGCTTCTGGTACTGGGACGATGCCGCAACTAGGACAGTGAATTACGGGAATCGGACAACCCCAATATCTCTGACGAGAAATTAACCAATCTCTCAAGCGATATTGGACTCTAGCTTTACCATAACCCTGTTGTTCGGCATATTCGATAATTTTGGTTTTACCATCCACAGAAGATATGCCGTCAAATTGTGCAGAATTGACCATAATCCCTGGAGAGGTATATGCTTCCTGCAAGGGGGAGGTTAAATATGTTTCGGGGTTTTCGCTTTCGGGAATGATAACGGTTTTTATCGGTAGACTTTTTTCTTTGGCAAATTTAAAATCTCTGACATCATGAGCGGGTACACCCATTACTGCCCCTGTACCATATTCATAAAGAACATAATCAGCGATTAAAATCGGTACTTCTTCACCATTAAAGGGATTAATGGCTTTACCACCTGTAAGCACTCCCCGCTTGGGTTTGTCTTCTGCGGTTCTTTCAATTTCGCTTTCACTTTTAACTTCTTCAATGAAAGCTTCTACTGTTGCTTGTTGTTCTGTGGTAGTAACTTTTGGGGTTAAAGGATGTTCAGGGGCAAGAACTACATAAGTTACGCCGTATACCGTATCGGGACGAGTGGTAAACACGGCTATTTTTTCCTCCATACCTACAACAGGAAATTCTAAATAAGCACCGACGGACTTACCAATCCAGTTGGCTTGCATGGTTTTGACTCGTTCGGGCCAGCCTGTAAGTTGGTCTAAATCTTGTAATAATTGTTCGGCATAGTCAGTAATTTTTAAAAACCATTGTTTTAGTAGTTTACGTTCGACAATTGCCCCAGAACGCCAGGAACGCCCTTCGCTGTCTACTTGTTCGTTGGCTAAAACTGTTTGGTCGATAGGGTCCCAGTTTACTGCCGCTTCTTTTTGATAAGCCAATCCTGCTGCCAAAAATTGTGAAAATAACCATTGAGTCCATCGATAATATTGCGGATCACAGGTGGCAACTTCCCTTTCCCAATCGATAGATAGCCCTAACTGCTGAAGCTGTTGGCGCATTTGGGCAATGTTGCGTTCAGTCCATTTGGCTGGAGGAATGTTACGCTCAATCGCGGCATTTTCAGCAGGTAAACCAAAAGCATCCCAACCCATAGGATGAAGTACCCGATAGCCTTGCATTCTTTTGAGGCGAGCAATAACATCGGTAATTACGTAGTTACGTACGTGACCCATGTGTAAATTCCCTGAAGGATAAGGAAACATGGAAAGAGCATAAAACTTCGGCAGTTCTTTAGATTCAGACGTACGATCAATATCAGATTCTGTCCATTTCTTCTGCCACTTTGGTTCAATCTCAGCTGCGTTATATCGTGACTCCACGATTAAAGGTACTCCTAATAATTTATACTTTTATGATATGTTAAATAATTTTATCTTTAAATGTATTTGAAGAAACCCTTAAGTCCTATAAAATTGACTTAAATTTTGAGCCAAGTTCGCCTGTTCCTTTACAGATTATAAATTCCGCAGGTTTGCTGGCTAAATTCATTTCTTGGTCAACTGCAATCAGAATGAAATAGACTTGCTATACAGCCTATATTTAAGATTCTTTCCTCAGTCATCATTTTAGTATCTAGGATAAACAATAAACAATGCAATTTAAAGCTTAATGTAAGGAAAGCAAGCTAATATTTGCACGTATACTCGATACTTATTAATCTTAGAATAATTATTGTAATTTGACTTTAAGAGTTGAAACCTATATTATTATTTTAAAATTAAACTGAAATTTATGTATTTGGCTTAAAGTTACGATGAAGTTTTCATGAAGAAACTGTCACACCTAAAATCAAAAGCAAGTTTTAGTTCGAGGTATCACTATTATCAATGATTCAATATGAAAAAAAGCGGATTAGTTTAATTCAAAAATCCGAAGCTATTAAATTAGTTGAAACTGCCACTGAAGATACTCCTATAATTATAGATTTTGACGAAACTTTATTTTTGCGCAATTCTACATCTGAGTATCTCAACAGTCTTCGACCTCGAATTGTAGGATTATTATTGTTAAAGTTTTTGTATTTTATAAAACCCTGGAGTTGGTTCCCTAAACCTTTGAGGGGTTCGATAGTACAAGACTGGTTTTTAGTAACGGCTGCAACTATATTATTACCTTGGACTTGGTTTGTCTGGCAAAAAAAAGCCAGGCAATTAGCCGCAACATATCAAAACAAAGAATTAGTTACTGCTATTAATAACAATACTGGTTCTCTGATCGTAATTGCAACTTTAGGTTTTAATTTTATCATTCATCCTATTCTTAATTCCTTAAATATTCAAAGCGATCGCTTGGTTAGTTGTCGATTTTGGCAAGGTGCAAAAGATAGAACTGAAGGAAAATTATTCATGTTACAACAATTTTTGTCTCAAGAACAACTGGCATCTTCTATCGTAATTACTGATTCTTATGACGATATGCCTTTATTAGAACAAGTAACTCATCCTTGTTTAGTTATTTGGCCTCTAGCAAAATACATTTCACCTTTAAAAGATGTTTACTTACCATTTTTTTATCTACAAAAAGTAAAAAGAGTGGGAGAAAATTATATTCCTAAAGTTATTTTATGGGACGACGTACCCATATTATTTTTGGCTTTTTCTTGGCAAACTCATAATCCTTTATTACATAATATCAGCATCATTTTGTTATTAATTTCTTTTTGGTGTGTTTATGAAATAGGCTACTACGAAAACGATTTTGTTGCCGAACAATATGAAGAAAAACCTAAGTTATCGGTTACTTATCATAGCTATAAAAAAATGATGCAAACTTGGCATCCTTGGGGGTGGTCGCTAGTTTTTGGAATTTTAGGATTAGCTAGTTTAATTCAAGCTAAAGAAGTTAATTTGCCCTTTGATTCTGCATTAATATCTCTTCAATTTAGTTCTGTTAATCCAATTTTGTTACCTTTCACTTGCTGGCTGTTATTTTTACTGACTATGAGACTATGTTTTTGGGTTTATAATTACCTTAACAAACATACAAGAACCTGGTTATATTTGTTACTTCAGTCTTTTCGGTATTACGGATTTCTTGCCGTAACGGCAACTAACATGATCGGCACGATCTTATTATCGAGTCATATACTATCTCGTACCATACTTTATATTGTTTATCGCTATTCTGGAGGTAATGCAGAAAATTGGCCCAAACAGGTACCTGAAAAACTTTTACGGTTACTGATATTTGTATTTATTTTATCGGCGATCGCTTTAGGCAATAGAGATGTGTCATTGTGGTTGAATTGGCAAACTGGGGCAATTATTATTTGGTGTCTGCTTCAAGGTCAAAAGCAAATTTTCCGAGTTGTCAGTCAGTTTAAACCAGTTATCCAAGATGGTTCAAATCGAGTTACTCAAATAGTTAATTAGTTAATAGGGCATGGGGCAGTAAGTAGTAAATTAATATTTATGCTTTCCTATCTTTCTGCCGACTACTCCAATTGCTTTAAGCTAAGGAATATGTATGTAAGCCGCTGTTGGAATTGCTGGAACAGAATCGACTACCAAATTGGGAGAAAGATGGGTTTACTAGTCGCTAATTTGATGTTAGCCCCAGTAAAGAGATCGCATCACTAACGATGGGATCTCTTTTGAGCTTGTTTTACCTCTTTAATTGAGAATAAATTATTAATACAAGCTAAATAAAACTGCTAACTTTCACTGTGGTTAAGCAGGATTAAAAGAATAACCTAGACCATAGCCTAAACCAACCGAAAAGCTATATGTTCCCCGATCGGACTTGTAAGAAAAACTATAAACATTACTACCAGTTTGGGCAAAGCTAATCTCGCCAGTAGCAAAGGCTTCGGCATTTATCGAAACCCCACTTTTCCCGCCGACTATTTCTCCAGCAGTTGCCACACCAATTTCTTGAATAACTTCTTTTGGCTCGATCGCACATATGTCTATTTTCACAACTTTCGTTACTCCCTATCAATTATCTAGAACATTACTCAATTTGCCAACATAGTTTAAATCTGCTTTAGTTTGGCAAAACAGATTAAAAAATGTAATCAGGTATGTATTAACTTGATATCTAAACTACCAAAAACCAGCGGTCATCAAGGCTAGTTAAGATAAAAAGTGCCAATATCAACTTTTAATAAGCTGAAGAACAACTATCAAAAAAGCCGAATCGGCTGATCTGTTATTTTTCGCTGTTCAAAGCAGCACAAGGCTTGGAATATCTTGTTTTAATGATCCTAACCAGTTACAGCCGAAGAATAAGAACTACTGATCGAAAAACCAGTACCATTGGCTTTTCCAGCAACGGATATTGAAGAAGCACTTCCCTCAGCATTGGTGGTAGTAAAAGCAAAAACTGTGGCATTTCCGATAGCTACATTACTACGACCAAACAC
>JBHJNX010000031.1:0-34042 GCA_050330335.1 Pleurocapsa sp.
TGAAGATCGACAAAAATACCATAGGGTTTGATGTTGACTACTCTACCCGTAATCAATGCTCCTTCAGCGATTTTGTTCATCGCTACAGCACGCATAGCATCTCGTTGTGATAAAACTAACTTTCTTTCTTCGCGGTTGACTTCCAAAAAATTAGCAGTCAGTAGTTGACCCACTAAAGATTCTAAATTATCTCGTTGTTGCAAGTGCGATCGCGGAATAAAAGCTCTTAATCCTTCTACTTCCCCTGTAATTCCCCCTTTATTGACCCCAGTAACGCGCACCTGTACAGATTTGTTGCTTGCGGCGATTTCTTCCACTGTATCCCATGCGTCTTCAATGGCTAATTGACGAATTGATAAAGTAACTTGACCATCAGAATTTTGCTCTCGAATAATCAGAAATTCTTGTTCTTGATTTAGAGGTAAAACTGCTGCTAAATTCTCAACAATTCCTAAAGCAGCTTCTCTGGTGGGAACAAAAGCAGGAGACTTCCCGCCAATGTCAACATATGCTCCATCTGAGTTTATTTGTACTACTGTTCCCCGAACTTTTTGCCCTTTAGCAAAATCATAATCATATTGTTCGAGGGCGTTAGCGAAATCTTCCATCGAGAAAGATGGAGTAGATTTGGGGGAAGATTGAGTGTCGGGATTCATGTTAATTAGGTTATCTGTTATTCAATTGACCAGGTTACTAGAGGAGATTGGCACATCTTCCCTAGTTGAGTTTTTGGCTAAACAAGTTTAGCACTTTTGCCCAAGCATCTTGAGCGGCTTCTGCATGGTAACTCTCACGGCGATCGCACATAAAACCATGAGTAGCTCCATGGTAGCGAAATACTTGATGGGAAATATTATGTTTATTTAATTCTGCTTCAATTTCATCAGTTTGTTCATTGGGGATTAAGGGGTCTTCTGTTCCAAAAAAGGTATAGATCGTCCCGCTAATATTTTTAGTCACAGTTAGAGTAGGTTGGTTCTCTCCTGGACAAAAATTAACAATTCCCGCACCATAAAAAGAAGCTGTAGCTTTAATATCTTTGAGGGTAGCAGCTAGATAGACGACATGACCTCCAAAACAAAAACCAATCGTGCCAACTCCCGTAGGTTTTACTTCAGGGAGACTATAAAGATAATTGATCGTAGCTTGGATGTCACTGAGTAATTCTTTAGCTTGGGTTTGATTTTTATATTTTCTGCCAATTTCTACTTCTGCCTCGCTGTAGCCTACTTCAAAACCAGGTGCTTGACGCTGATAAATAGCCGGCGCGATCGCCACATAGCCAGAGCGTGCCAATTTTTCGGTAAGATCACGAATATGAGCATTGACACCAAATATTTCTTGAATCACTATAATTGCAGCAAACGTTCCCTCAGCTTGCGGTCTGGCTAAATAGGCATCAATCTCTAAGTCGCCGTTTTGTACTGTTACTTTATCTGTTGATATTGCTGACATTTCATTGATCAATAAATGATTTGACTATTTAAATATTTAACTTTTGATTCCTGTAGTGCTAATACCTTGAATGAATTGTTTTTGACCGATTAAAAATAAGACCAATACAGGAATTGTAGCGATAATTACTGCCGCCATCAGTAGAGACCAATCGTTAGTAAATTGTTCTTGAAACTCTGAGAGAGCTAATTGTACCGTTCTCAGTTCTGGTCTAGTAGTAAACACCAAAGGTTTAAATAGATCGTTCCACTCGCCAATAAAAGTAAATAAGAATAGGGTAACTAAAGCAGGACGAGATAAAGGCAACATGATATTGGTTAAAATTTGCCAGCGATTCGCCCCGTCTAGAGTGGCTGCTTCTTCTAATTCTATCGGCAGACTGATAAAATACTGACGCATTAAAAATATGCCAAATCCGTTAGCAGCAGTGGGTAAAATTAAAGCCCAATAACTATTAATTAAATGCCCCCATTTTAAGATGACAAAAATTGGGATAACTAATAATTGAAAGGGAATAACCAAAGTAGTTAAGATTAATAATAGAATTCCCGCTCTTCCCCAGAATTTTAATCTAGCTAAAGCATATCCAGCTAAAGAAGAAGTTATAATTTGTAGAGCAGTTACTGCTAAAGCAACTAGGGTGGAATTGGCAAAAGCCAACCAGAACTTACCTCTATTCCAGGCTTCTTGATAATTTTCGAGAGTAAAAGAATAATTGAAACCAGCGCGATCGCCCTGTAAAGAAGTTAATAAAACGATAATTAAAGGAGATAAAACAATAGCTGCTCCGATAATTAACAGCAGTAAAATCAAAAATTTTATTCCAGAAAAATTATCGAAAGATACAAAAGATCGCTTTGATGTATTTAAACGCTGCTTCATATCAATTTACTTAACCGTGAGTTAAGAACTTTAAATAACTTCTAACTCATCTTCCCGCAAATGAGCTTTAAACTTTTTCTCGAATTTCACTAATACTGGTAAATTAGGACTAATAGGTCTACCCTGCCAATCTTGCATCACTTTCATTACTTCTCCTTCCATACCTTTAATATCGAAAGGTTGTTGTCGTTGTTGGGGATGGTGATAAACAATTACCGATTTAACTACACGAACGCGATCGCCTTGATTCATATCTCGCTTGTTGCTCCTAATACTGAATATTTTCAAGAAATATGGTTTACCAACTCTTTTGATAAACCCTTATCATTTTTGCATAGGACGGTACTTTCAGTCTCGCAGTAGTGAGTTAAATTTGCTTGAGGCAATAAATTAGAAAAAGTAGAATAGGAGTAAAAGACAAAGAAGTTTGAAGTTTAACTCAATCGTCGATCGCCAAGCTTATCATGGAATTATATAGAGAAAATATACACATTGTTATTATTGATGTTTAGTTACTCATGTCACATCTGACTTTGCTTTGGATAATTGCCGGAGGAATTTTATGTCTGATGGAGTTCATATTTCCCACTGCATTTGTCGCCTTTATGATGGGTGTGGCTGCTTTGCTAGTGGCTGGAATATCCCTAATTTTCCCTCACTACACTCTGTCAGTAGTTTTATGGTTGCTATTTTCTACCGTGTTCATCGTTCTTTCTCGACGTTTTTTTACACCCAAACGTCAGGCTTCAATTACAGAAGACGAGCGTGAAGGAGAAACCATAACGGCTATACCGGCAGGTAGCACGGGAAGGGTTTTATATGAAGGTAATTCGTGGCGGGCTAAATGCGCTGACACAACCGTAAATATTGCGCCCCAAGAGGCTGTATATATCGTCAGAAGAGAGGGTAATACCTTAATCGTGTTACCTATAAAAATGCTCGGTTATGATTGAAGAAAATTTCAACTTTATATCGATAATTTATAGAGGAGATAGTAAAATTATGGGACAGTTTTTTACTTTAGTAATATTGGCTCTATTTGGTTCTGGTTTGGCAGGATCGGTCAAAATCGTCAAAGAAAAAGAAGAATATTTGATTGAAAGTTTGGGAAGTTATAAAAAGAAACTTGAACCGGGCTTGAATTTTGTCGTTCCCTTTATCGATAAAGTTGTTTATCAAAATACCATTCGAGAAAAAGTTTTAGATATTCCCGCTCAAACCTGCATTACTCGCGATAATGTCAGCATTACTGTCGATGCCGTGGTGTACTGGCGGATTATGGATATGTATAAGGCTTACTATAAAGTAGAAAATCTGCGAGATGCGATGGTAAATATGGTTTTGACGCAAATTCGCTCTGAAATGGGCAAATTAGAACTAGATCAGACTTTTACTGCCCGTACCGAAATCAATGAAATTCTGCTCAGAGAATTAGATATCGCGACAGATCCCTGGGGAGTTAAAGTCACTAGAGTCGAACTCAGAGATATTATGCCTTCTAAAGCAGTTCAAGACTCAATGGAGTTACAAATGGCAGCCGAAAGAAAAAAAAGAGCCGCAATTTTAACTTCAGAAGGGGAAAGAGATTCGGCAGTTAATTCAGCACAAGGACAGGCAAAAGCTAGAGTGTTAGATGCAGAAGCCATGAAAAAAGCAGCAATTCTCAAAGCTGAAGCAGAACAACAGGCGATCGTTCTCAAAGCTGAAGCTCAACGTCAAGAACAAATCCTTAAAGCAGAAGCCACAGCTCAGGCAATGGCGATCGTCACCGAAAAACTTAAAACAGAACCCAAAGCCCGCGAAGCATTACAGTATATTCTGGCCCAACAGTATTTAGATATGGGTAAAACTGTAGGTAGCAGCGAAAGTAGCAAAGTCATGTTTATGGATCCCCGCAGCATGATTTCCACCATCGAAGGAATGCGATCGGTTATTAATGGTAGTAACAGTGATTATGTACCTTTAGAAATAGATTTAGATAAAAGAAGAGAGTAACAATTAAAGTAATAAGTAGTAAGTCATAGGTAATAAGTAATTTCTTACTGATTATTGATTACTGTTGACTGTTGACTGATTACTCGTACCACCAAGGATCGGGAGCGAGATTGGTTTTTACTAAAAAAGCTTTTTTTCGCAGAAAGCGCATCAAGCTAGCCGAACCCATGCGCGAGCCACCCAAACCAGAATATTTAAAGGAGTTTTTTTCTCCTTCATAAATTAAAGCAGTAAGTGCTGCATCGTTAATGGATATTGCACCAGCATTTATGTGTTTGGCAACGGCTAGAGCTTCCGATTCTGCTGCTGCAAAAACAGCCCCACTCAATCCATAAATCGTATCGTTAGCTAGGGCGATCGCCTGTTCGGTGTTAGCAACAGCCATCACGGGCATAATTGGGGCAAATGTTTCTTCACTCATTACCTTCATGGAATGATTTACCTGAGTCAATACCGTAGGAAGACACCACCATCCTCCTTCTTTTTGTTCTACCTTTCCACCATAGTTTACTCTTGCTCCAAGAGCGATCGCATCTTGTAAATGCTCTTCAATAATTTTTGCTTGTCTTTCGGCAATAATCGGCCCTATATCCCCATTTTCAACAGTGGGATAGGCTAATTTTAATTTTTTGGCTTTAGTAACTAACTTATCGACAAACTCGTCAAAAATCGTTTCGGCAACATAAATCCGTTCGATGGAAAGACAAGACTGTCCTGTATTCACTACCGAACCCCACAAAATAGCTGATGTAGCTAAGTCTAAATTGGCAGATGGCAAAACGATCGCCGGATCTTTGCCTCCTAGTTCCAAAAAGGCAGGAATAAAACGTTGTGCTGCTGCTGCTGCTACTTTTTGTCCTGTGGCTACACTTCCCGTAAAACAAATTAAATCGACGTTTTCAATTAAATTAGCTCCCGTATCCCCTGCTCCTTCAATAAATATTAATATATCTCGCAAATAAGGTACTTTACTTATAGTTGCCATCAGTGGTGCAATAAAGCGGGGAGCAATTTCACTGGGTTTGACCATTACCCCACAACCAGCTAATAATGCTGGGATAGTATCAATGGTAGAAAGTAACAGGGGAAAATTCCAGGGACTAATTACCCCCACAAGAGTATAAGGGACACTGGTTTGTTGTAGTTTAATGAAGGGAATAGCAGTATTTTTTGCCGATGCTGATAATAACCCTGGAGCTAACTTACACCAGCGATCAATTCCTGAGATAAACGAATCAATTTCCAGTACCGTAATAGATAATCTTCCCGTATCGTTTACTAAAGCTGCTGTCAGGTCTTCGCGTTGGTCTAATATTGCCTGTTTCCACTGTTGTAGTGCTTCAATTCTTCCTTCAATACCAATCTGTTGCCAATTAATTTGTTCCTGACGCAAGTGCAGACATTGCTGTTTTAGTTCTTCCTGTGATGGCGGAACAATTTCATAATCAAATATACCAGTGCGGGGGTTGCGGACTTGTATTGGTTGATTCATTGATCGTTAATTTATTAAATTCATTACTTGACTTAAGTACTTAAATACTATATATAATAAATATATAATTTATATATATTATGATAGGAGCGTAAATACTTTGCCCAAAAAAACCTTAATTTCTCTCAATCTATCTGAAGTCGAACTGCAATTACTTACAGAACTTAGTCAGAAAAAAGAAATGAGTAAATCTGCTATTTTACGTCAGGCTTTAAGAATGATGGGAATGATCGAAGAACGTATAGACCAAGGGGAAAAATTCTACTTTGAATCATTAGATAAAGAAAAATCTGAAATTGTCCTTATGTAGTTAAATAAACTAGCAAAAAAATCGTGCAAACAAAATTAAAGCTTTTTCATGTCAGTGATTCAAAGAACATTGATGCAGATATACTAATTTTGTCAGACAAGCATCTTGCGGATGTTGACACTTTCTGGCTTCCTAGACTTCAAGATTCAAAAGAAGAAGATAGTCATTGGGATTGGCAAAAAAAATCTTTATTGTTGTCTACACCAAACTATGAAAAATATGCCTTAGAATGTCAAAATATTGCTCAAGGATTAATGATTCTGGAAATTGACTGTCATCGTTCTCGTTTAGAATCTGGCAAAAATTTAGTTTATGTTGATTATCTAGCTACTGCTCCCTGGAATCGTCCCTCTGTCCAAAATCCACCAATGTATAGAGGAGTCGGTACTGCTTTGTTATTATTTGCAATACAACGTAGCTTTGATTTGGAATACAAAGGCAGAATTGGATTGCATGCTTTACCTTTAGCTGAAACTTTTTATAAAAAGATAGGATTGGTTAATTGTGGTACCGATACTGACAAACAAAGCTTGAGCTATTTTGAACTATCTTCAAATGAAGCTCTAAAAATTATAAATAGAAATCAATAATTAATCATATTTTAGATTGAGAAAAAAAAAATGAACACAAACTTTAATGATTCCTGGTTAGAATGGGCAGTCCAAATTGAGGAAGAAGCAGGTTGCGATGTTCAAGCTGGATTACCTTTAGGCAAACATTTTAAAGAATATATAGAATATACTCAAAGATACATTAATCACGAAAAGTTGATGTCAGTTTTACAAGAAGAATTAGGAGAAATTTTATCTTCAGAAGATATAGAACAAATTGCGATTGACACCCAAAAACGAGCCAATGAAGTTATAAAGGAGAAAGCAAAACCTTTTCACGCTGCCTAGCAATTATGTTATGTCGAAAAATCCAGAATTAAACAATGTTACTCCATTAAGTCAGGCAAATCTTAATCGAAAATCTCATGTTAACATATCGGGAATCACAGAAAATCAACTTAGAGAAATTTTATCTTCTGTTATTGATGAAAGAGTGACTGCCCAACTTACCAGACTAGAAAATAGTATGAATAGAATGGCAAATCAATTTGAATCTATTCGTAACGGAGATTCTAAAGATGCTGCTTTAAGAGTAACAACCGATTTAGAAAATGCAGATATTGCTCTTGGCAGTATCAATCTTCCTAAAGAAGAATACTATCCCTATACTTGTACTACTTTAGCTGATGCTTTAGAAATTCGTGTTTATGATGTTACTCAAAAAATTAAAGAATTGAATTTACGTAATGATATTAAATATCATATGTGTATTTCTACAGGGAGAACAGGAAAAACTCATAAATATTCTGAAGCAGCTTTGCAAAAACTCAAGGAATCTTAATATTGATTTGGTTTAATTCTTAATAATTAATTTTTATTTTATTTTTGAGAAAATAATGTAGTGCAATAAAATTTAAGATTATAGTTTTATTAACTTCGACTAGTCGACTATTTTTTAAAAAATTATTCCTAAATCTACTAAACGGGCGATCGCCTGTTGTTGGGTTTGTAGAAAGTGTTTACGGTCTACTTCTTTATTTAGCATGGTATTTACTGGATAAAAATGGGCATGACTGTAACTTTCGGCATACAATTCAAATCGCTGGCGTGCAAGTAAATTATTTAATCCTGGTCGGCGACGGTAGCGACGTAAAGCAACTAGATCGATTTCGGCAAATGCTGCCATACTTTCCCCTGTAGCTGTTTGAGCTAAGATTAATCCACGATAATCTACAATCTGAGAGCCTCCATCAGCTGAAGCCACGGGAATGGCAATATTTTCAATTCCTGCGGTGTTAGCAGAAACTACGTATGCCATATTTTCTACCGCACGACAAATTTTAGCTGCGTCTTTAGGCGATCGCCCTTGCCCATAAACTTCTGAGGTAGAGTGTAAGAAAATCTCTGCGCCACGCATTGCCAAACATCTGGCTACTTCTGGATATAAAATCTCTTCGGAAGCTAAAGCGGCTAAGTTACCAATTTCAGTGTGAGCTACAGGAAAAACTCCTTCTAAACCGTAGCAATCTAAATATTTATCCCAAACATCATGAGGAGTGGCAGCAAACATAGAATTTAAGCGTCGATAGCGCAAGACTACCGAACCACTAGGAGCGATAATAAAGCAAGTTTGAAAGTATAAATTAGGAAAATGAGAGTCTAGTTCGTAGGCATTACCAGCCAAAAAGATACGGTGTTGTTGGGCAATTTTACCCAGTGCTTCATACTCGGCACCATTTATTTCTAAAGCGGCTTTTTGTGACCATTCTGTAATGGATTCTCCTAAAGGAAAACCAGTTAAAAAATATTCTGGTAAGACAATTAAACGACAGTCAGCACCAATAAAAGCAATACTGGCAGCAATTTGTTTAGCCAAACGAGCGATCGCTTTTTGCATCATTAAACCGGCTTCGGTGCGATCGCTTGCCCCATTTACGGCATGACAAGTTGTTTGGAGTGCTAAAGCTCGAAAAGAATCAAGGGTATTTATTTCTGTAGCTTTCATAATTGGCGATTCGGCTTCTAATAAGTATTAAACCATCAACTATGAGCTATCAACAGCAATCTTATTTAAATACTTTCTAAATCCCAGGTTGAAGTAAATTGAGCTTTCCCTTCTTCGACTAATTTCCAAGCAGCTTCTTTGAGAGTTCGATGAGATAAGTCTTGTTCCAAACTTAGATTAGTCTCTAAATCCTGTAAACTCATCGGTGTTTGATTTTCTTTCAGTCGAGTTAACAGCAAATGCTTTGCTTGTTCTGCTTGTTCTACAGGAGAGAGTTTCATGACTAATATTAAGTTAAACTTAGGATAAGATAAAATTAGCTACCACAAATAGCGTTTTAACGCAAATTTTTTTCTGTTCACACGCTACCCATAGTGCCGTTTCCCATTATGCAACAAGTTTGGGAAATATGTACTTAAAATGATTATGAATTTTTGATTTTGCCTGAGACTAATGGTTGACTACTTCCTATTCCTTGATTACTATGAAGAGCATTTTTGTTGCTGAAGTTCGATTTTTTCGACAACAGATTGAGGCAATCCTAATGATGCTGAGTCATAAAGGCGACTAAATTCTCGTTCAAAGTGACTGTTGACCGTAGGATTATCAATAATTAATACAGTTTCATCGTTAATATAATTAGCTGCTGACGACCAGTTTTGCGAACCTGTAATAGTAATCTGGCGATCTAAAGATGCAAATTTATGATGTAATTTATCTCCCCTAGATAGTTGAGGAATACCAATATCTGCAAGGGGTTTTTGCCAGGGATTATTATTAGCTGGACTTTGGCAGTTATATTTAAGAGTAACTCCTGACATATCTAAGACTTCACTATAATAACGAAAAGCAAAACCAGGATCAAAAACTCCTTTAATTGTGATATTTTGCTGTTGTTTGGCTTCTAAAATATCAGCTAACTCTTGTTCGCTAAAAACGAATAAAGCTAAATTAATTGATGATGTAGTTCTGGCGATCGCTTGACCGATTAAACCATTAGTAGTTAGCTGCCAATCTTTGGTTCTAGAAGTGGGAGAAAATTGTACTGTCACTTGAGTATTATCCCAACTAATTGTTTGAGGAGAACGATAGGGTTTATTTAAACCAAATTTACTGTTATTCTCTCCTTCAACACCATCTCCCCACATATAATTAAATTCTTCTGTAAATAAATTGGCTAATTGTTGATTTTCAAGTTTGATTAAATGATTGACATTTCCCTGTGTTTCTGGATTGGCAAAATCTCCATGAATACCACTTAAGGTAAAATTAGCAGAACCAGTAATTATAGTTTGATTGTCAATAACCATAAATTTATGATGCATTAAGCCGCTACCTTTACTGCCATCAGCAGTATCGTCAATTAGAGGAATACCCGCATTTTTAAGAATAATAATAGCGTCGCCTTCTTCAATTTCAGTTTTACTTAGTTGGCCATTACCATCTCGATCTACTAATTGAAAAAACTCATCATACTTAGAGCGATCGCGCGATTTTAATTTGTTAATCTCAGATTTATTTAAGTCACTCAAAGGACGACTATAATTATTTTCTAAAATTACTCTAACTCTAACTCCAGAAAGTTGTTTTTCTGCCAAAGCCAAAGCTATTTGAGGTAATTGTAATTCTTGAACGGCTAGATCTATTGTTGACGTTGCTGACTCGATCGCGTCAATAATTATTGCTTCTAAATTATCTCCCTGTCTTGCGATCTGACGATAGGGATCGATATAAGTTTTTTTACCAGTTTGTCGTTGATTGAAATAAACTTGAATAAATTTATCTTGCTTTAAATTATTAAGTTGTGACGACCTTGTTTGACAAGCTACCAGCCAAATCAAACAGGGAAATAAGATAATTGCTAAATAGCGTTTCATCGACAGATTAGTAGCAAATAACAACCAGCTATCATAACCTACAGATCTCGTTAAATTGCCATCGTCGATAAAGCAGCTAGCTGTGCTTCGGCTTTATTTAAAGATTCGTACCATTCTTTTTCTGGATCGCTGTCAGCAACGATACCCGCACCTACTTGTCCATAAACCATAGCTGGAATATTACAATCAGAGGAATTAGTATACAAAAGAGTACGGATCAAGATATTTAAATCTAAATTTCCCCGCCAGTCGAGATATCCACAAGAACCATAAAATAAACTACGGCGTACTGGTTCTAATTCTTCAATAATTTCCATACATCTTACTTTCGGACAACCCGTAATCGTACCACCAGGAAACATTCCGCGAATTAAATCAACTGAATTGCGATCGCTTTTTAATTTACCCCTGACATTACTAACCAAGTGCATTACGTGGCTGTAGCGTTCGATAACCAATAATTCATCAACTTCTACCGAACCCCATTGACAGACTCTTCCGAGATCGTTGCGTTCTAAATCTACCAGCATGATGTGTTCGGCAAGTTCTTTCTGATTCGCTAATAATTCGGCTGCTAAGGCGCGATCGCCCTCTATAGTATCTCCCCTCCTGCGAGTGCCAGCGATCGGTCTAGTTTGAGCGATATTGCCCTGTAGCTGTACCAAACGTTCGGGAGAGCAACTGATCACCGCTCCCCAAGGCGATCGCCAATAACTGGCAAAGGGAGAAGGATTAATCTGGTGTAAAGCTTGATAAATCGACCAACTATCAACTTGAGTAGTAGTTTGAAACCGCAGCGATAAATTTGCCTGAAAAATATCTCCTGCTTGAATATATTGTTTGGCTTGTTTCACTGCATTCTCATATTGTGTTTGAGAAGTTATGAAAGAAATGGCAGCAGGGGAGGTAGAGGAGGTAGAGGAGGTAGAGGGAGAATTTAATTTAGCTTCTAATTCATCAAGGTGTTCGGGAGTAGATGCAGCCAGCCATAAAGTTTGTTCTTGATAATCTAAAACTGCAAAGCGATCAGGTTCATACCAATAAGCTACGGGAAAAGGCAAAGTATCTGGCTTGAGACGGGGTAACTGCTCGATTTCCCACGCGACATCGTAACCCAACCATCCCAACCATCCTCCTGTAAATGGTAAATGAGCAATTTCAGGGCGATCGACTGTTTTTCTTTGTAGTAAAGTTTTTAGAAGAGGCAAAATTTTACCTATAGCAGGAGTCCATAACTGGGGTTGACCATTAATTATCCGAGGAGAACCCGCACAAATCGAATAGCGGGATAATTGTAATGATTCGGGGGAGTTGGGAATGGGACTTTCTAAAACCGTGGCGATACTGTCTGTAGACTGAAATAAACGAGCAAAAATTTCGGAAGCAGTACGATTTTTTAGCTCAAGCGATCGCCAGTACCAAGGAAGCAATTTTTTCATCAAGACATTCCGCCAATAAACCAACGAGCGCACCAAAAGGGAATCAGAGTAGCTAAAACTAGCCAGTCTCTTAGGTGTAAACGTAATTGATGCCATTGAACTCGATGTTCATTAGGACTGGTAAAACCTCTGACATCCATAGCTACGGCAATTTGTTCGGCTCGTAATAATAAATTTTCTAACAATTTCTCGACTACAATTAACCACAGTTTTAAGCTGCGACGAATGCCTAATTTATTCCAATCTATCGCTCTAGTCCGAACGGAACGAACCAGATTTTGCACTTCTTCAAGAACTAAAGGAATAAACCGCAAAGCAAGAGTTAAAGTTAGAGCTATTTCCGAAATTGGTAGCTTTAAATGACGCAAGGGACTCATTAAATCTTCTAAACCTGCGGTAATTTCCTCTGGTGCAGTGGATAGCAAATATAAATTAGTGCTGTAAATCAAAGTAAACAGTAGAGTAGAACTCCGTACAGCTAAATCTAAAGAACGGCGAGTAATAGTAATTTGGGGAATAAAAGCAAATTTGGGAATGTCTAACAGAACGTATTGATAGGAAGTTGGCGGAGGTAATTGAGAGCTACATTCTGCAACAGTCTCGCTAGTAGTATCGGGACAAAATGCAGGTAATCTAGGTTGATGATTGGCCGCTAAACCATCTGGTGCAACGCAAGCCAAAAAGAACATAAATGAACACAACAGTAACAACCAGCCCATTTGTTGTCGCCACACTCGCAAGGGAATCCCCGCAGAAAAAGTAATCAAAATTAATAAACCTGCTAATGCCAAACGCCAAATTGGGTTAGCCAACAGAGGTGCTAGCAAAAACGTCATCAACCAAGTTAGCTTAACTCGCGGATCGATTCTATGTAGCCACGTAACAGGTTGTTCAAGATATAGTCCAATGGGAAGCGATCGCAATAAATCCATGATTTTAAAGGATGAAGGATGAAGGATCAAAGATCAAGAAAAGTGAAAGGAAAAAGGTATTAGCATTGCTTCAATTACTGTCTCTACTTCCTTTATTTCTCTTACTTCTTCTACTATTACTGATCATGGATTTGCCTGTTGTCTTTGGCGGCGAATTTCTCTCGTTGCAGCTTCATGTTCTGCTAGGGTTTTACTAAAAACATGAGTACCATCATAGCGGGCTACAAAAAACAAATATTCTGTACTTTCAGGATTAAGAGTAGCTTTTAAACTGGCAATTCCAGGCGCAGCGATGGGAGTCGGCGTTAAACCATAATTTAGATAAGTGTTATATGGAGAGGGAGTGCCTACTTGCTTATAGGTTAGAGGTTGATCGGCAGTTTGTCTAATTCCTAAACCATATTCTACAGTAGGGTCTGATTCTAGTCTCATCCCCTGTTGTAACCTTGCTGTAAATACTCCGGCAATTAAAGCTCTTTCTTCCCCTACTACAGCTTCTTTTTCTACAATACTACTTAAACTAACCCAATCTAGTAAACTATAATCAGTCTGTGCTTGTTCGTAAACGGGAAGAGCAATACGTTGAAATTGATCTAGCATAGTGTTGATTACCGCCCTTGGATTCTCAAGGCGATCGCTACTAATCTTATAAGTATCGGGATAGAGAAATCCTTCTAATATGGGTAAATCTGGGGGCAACCAGGGATATTTCTCGTAGGGAATATCTTTTGTCGCGCTGATAAACTCATCGGCATCAAAATAACCTAAAGATTCAAAATAGCCTGCCATTTGAGATATAGACCAGCCTTCAGGAATGGTAAAGGTAGTTTGCATAATTTCTCCATTCCAAATTTTGCTAGCTATTGCTGATAGAGATTCCTGGGAAGATAGTAAATAAGTTCCTGCTTTAAAGCCTCCTGATGAATCTTGCTTTTGTTTGAACCATGTCCAGATTTTCCAGGCATCTGCTGACCTAATTAAACCTGTTGCAATTAATTCCCTGCCAATTTGTTGTCCCGTCATGCCCGATCTCACAGTAAACCGAACTGGTTTTACCGACTCTGCTGCTGGTTCTTCTGTAGCGATCATGGGTGAATTTTGGGTTTTCCACCACCAACTTCCTCCAAATAAAAGTCCCAGACTAATTATTATAGGTAATGTCAATCGTAATTTCTTCAATTGATATTTTTTGGACATTTTATGAGAATAACGAGGCTTTTGACGAATATTCATTTGCCAATTAAATAATAGCTATCAACAACATTTTTTTTACATATATACTTAATACACTTGATTGAAATCAGGCAACTAAAATTAGTCTTTTATTCCTCAAATAATAGTTCTTCTAAGATTGGAAGTAAATTTTCTTGTTCTGGAGAAACTAGTTCTAATTGATTATTTAAATCATATCGAGCAAAAAATAATAACGGAGTTAATGGCGTATAAATACAATATTTCTGTCCTTCATAATAAAAACTCGATAGCAATTGTAATTCTTCTGATTCGAGTTGACTATCATCATCATCGATATCTAAAGTCAAAATTTGCTCTTCTTCAAGAGGAGGAAGCTCTCCTGTTGCAGTTAAAGTATAAGCTGTATGATGAAGATAAAGATCTTGTTCTGCCAGCACGGCTTTAGCATTAGCAAAAATAGTTTCGATGTCGGGATCGTTATCGAGCATGGTAGCCTCTATTTCATCTTTGTCCCAACTCATAATTACTATTGGTATATCCACAGGCACCAATAATAAATAAGTCATACCATCAAATTCGATGGATTGTTCGATATAACAATCTAACGATCTTCCGTTGTCATCAACTATAGTTAATGTTTCTTCGTCTCGATCGAATTGAGATGACGGCATAATTCAACAATACTTTTTAAAAGATTAATTAACAACTGACAAACCATAAACTTAACTTAAAATTCTAAGTACATTTGTCGTAAATCTCAGGATATCATGGTCTAGGACAGATTTTCTGGGATTTTAAGTTAATAATTTTTTGCTGCCAATCTACTGCAATATTTCACATCGATAATCAACACTTGGGGTATCTCAAGGGATGCTTCTAACTCTCTACTGACAGCTAAATATCTTCTAATTCATCCTGAATATCTTTTATTACTTGATTTTCATAAATTTCTTGTAGATTTTGATGTTTTTGTTTGCGCGAAAGACGACGATATTTTTTAGCTTCTAATTTAGGTATGTATTGACGCTTGCCAGCACCTTTAAACTTGAGTTTCAAACTTGATTCTTCGTCGGGAATTTGTTGTTGAGTTTCTTGGTGAGCGATCGCTTTATCTAAAAAATCTAAGTAATATTCATATCTTTCCCAGTCTCCTTTAACGACGCAGTTAGGTTCATTTCGATGCAAACAGTCACTAAATTGACAATTACCTTGTTGTAACCTAATTCTGGCTTCAGGAAAATACCAAGCTAAATCTTTAGGAGAACAGTCTAAATCTGGTTGATTAAAACCAGGGGTATCTGCTAGTAAACCCCCTCCAGGAAGTTCAAATAACTCCACATGACGGGTAGTATGACGACCTCGTTGTAACTTACCAGATACTTCACCTATTCTCAAATTAATTGAAGGAATTAAAGTATCAATTAAACTAGATTTTCCTACACCACTAGGACCAGCCACTATTGTAATAACTTGTGGTAAATTTTCCAGTAATTCCTCGATTCCCTGTTTTTGTCGAACACTAATAAAAATCGGATCATAACCCCAATTTTCTAAACGTTGCTGCCATTGTTGTTGTTGTTTTTCCGTAATTAAATCACATTTATTCAAACACAAACACAATTTTAAAGATGTCGATTCTGCCTTGACTAAAAAACGACTTAATTGCCAGGGATCGAGAGTTGGCTCTTCTACTGCAAACAATAATAAAATATTTTGAGCATTAGCCACAGTAGGACGCTGAAATTCTGTGGTACGAGATATTATTTTAGAAATTACTCCTCGACCATCTTGCCAGTCTGGTTGTTCCACTATAACGCGATCGCCCACCATAACTTTCTGTCCAATTTTTTTCAGACGGGTGCGACGAGTACATAGTAAGTATAGTACTGAAGAATTTTTTTCTAATCTAACTCGATAAAAGTTAGCTTGTACGGCCACCACAATGCCTATTAATTGAGGTTCTTCAAGCCCTTTTATTACCGAACTTAACTCTTCATAGTTCACGATTTTAGAGGATGGAGAATTAACAAAGAGAAAAACCCCTGATAGCTTTCGATATTTTCTATTTGATAACCTTCCATAGCTAAACTGTCTGGTACTTGTTCCACTGGTTCTCCTGCATCCAGCCATACTTCCAGTCGAGAACCAGGAGACATTTGTTCTAACCGCAATTTAGTCCGAACAAAATTAATCGGACAGGGGGTTCCGCGCAGATCTAGATGAGCATCTGCTTCCTCGAATTTAAGCTCGGTAACATTTGACGGGGGTTGGGTAGGATGATTCATTTATGAAATAATCCTCCTAAAAATCCTTCTTTACCACCTTTACCCGTATTTTCTCCCCGAATTTTCGCCAGTTTTTCTAATAACTCTTTCTCTTCAGAACCTACACGAGTTGGAATCTTGACTTGAACGGTAATTAAATGATTGCCTCGACTAACTGGATTACCTAATTTTGGTACACCTTTATTTTCTAAGGTTAAAACTGTTCCTGGTTGAGTACCAGAAGGAATCGTAATTTCTTCTTTACCATCAACCGTATTGATTTCTAAATTACAACCCAAAATTGCTTGTAAATAACTAATGCTAATTTCCGATCTTACATTAATGCCTTCTCTAGTAAATTCTTTGTCGGGTTCGACATATATATATACATACAAATCTCCTGGAGAACCACCCCGAACTCCAGCATCTCCTTCTCCCGAAACTCTCAAACGTGTTCCGTTATCTACCCCAGGAGGAATAGTGATTTTCAATTTTTTAGTTTCTTGTATTCTACCTGCACCGTGGCAAGTGCTGCATTTTTCTTCAATTACCTGTCCAGTACCATTACAGGTGGGACATACAGAAACCTGAGCAAAACTACCAAATGGGGTTCTAGTAGCACGACGCACCTGACCACTACCACCACAAGTACTACAAGTGGTCACTCCCGTTCCCGGTTTAGCTCCTGTTCCATCGCAAGTTTTACAAGATTCTAAGTGAGGGATGCGAATCTGCTTTTCTCCACCGAACACAGCTTCTTGAAAATCTAGTTTTAAATCTAATCTTAGATCATCTCCTCTAGCCGGTCCGTTACGGCGACGGGTTTGAGTCCCCGTACCCATACCACCACCACCAAAACCGCTAAAAATAGTTTCAAAGATATCGGCAAAACCCCCCATATCTCCATAATCAAATCCAGATGCTCCTGCACCACCTACTCCAGCCTCGCCAAAGCGGTCATATCTAGCTCTTGTTTCTGGTTCAGACAGAACTTCGTAAGCACGATTAATTTCTTTAAATTTTTCCTCTGCTCCTGACTCTTTATTGACATCTGGATGATATTTGCGAGCTAGGCGACGATAAGCACGTTTTAGTTCTTCTTTGTCTGCATCGCGGGATACCCCCAGGATTTGATAGTAGTCCCCTGCCATAAATTCTTATTGTTTCTTATAGTTTGTTAATCGTACTGTAGCAAAATCAGAACCAGAAAACATGGTTCGGTTATCCATAATAAATTTAGATTTTATTATTTAATCAGAGATTTTAATCAACTGCTTCATAGTCATTAAACAAAGTTTCATCGGTAATTGACGCATCTTGACCTGCTTCAACTTTAACGTTTTTTGGTACGCTGACCACGGCTTTGATTTCATTTTCCCGCAGCAGATCAATTTCGGTCTCCGACTTAGAAATGCTACCACCATCCATATCGAGCAGATCTGAAAATGACTCTTTTAAAACAGCACCAGTTTGCTGATAAACATCTGTTCCTATTTCCAATAGAGTTTGGCGTAATTTTTCCAAGATACTCTTGATGGTTTTTATATTGGCAGTAGAGCTATGAGCAGCAATTTTAAACTCTTCTTTAAGAAGAGCAATTTTAGCTTTTAGTTCATCGCGAATTAACTCTCCTTGTTCACTTAGAGTGGATTCGTAATTATAAATTAGGTTTTCGGCTTGGTTTTTCAACTCAACCATTTCCACGCGATAGCGGTCTTGTTCGGCATGAATTTCTGCATCTTGTCGCATGCGCTCGACTTCTGATGAACTCAATCCCCCAGTGTTACTAATAGTAATACTTTGTTGTCTGTTAGTGGCTTTGTCTTTAGCCGAAACGTGTAAAATACCATTAACATCAATTTCAAAGCTAACTTCAATTTGCGGCACTCCTCTGGGTGCAACGGGAATACCGGTTAACAAAAACTTACCAAGACTTTTGTTGTCTTTAGCCATTGCTCTTTCCCCTTGAAGAGCATGAATTTCTACAGTAGTTTGTCCATCAGCGGCAGTAGAAAAAATTTGAGATTTATTGGTAGGTATTGTGGTATTTCTTTCGATAATTTTAGTAAATACTTCGCCTAAAGTTTCAATACCCAAAGACAACGGAGTAATATCTAATAAAAGTACATCTTCAACTTCACCTCCCAAAACACCAGCTTGAATTGCTGCTCCCGCAGCCACAGCTTCATCAGGATTAACTGAGCGGTCTATTGGTGTTCCTTGAAAAATAGTTTGAATCGCTTGTTGAACTGCGGGAATTCTAGTCGAGCCACCGACTAAAATAATGCGGTCTATATCATTGGGAGTTAAATCGGCATCTTGTAGTGCTAGTTTGGCCGGTTCTAGAGTTTTTTGAATTAACTGCTTGGATAGTTCTTCAAATTTTGCTCTAGTTAATTCTATTTCTAAATGTTTAGGGCCTGTTTCATCAGCAGTAATAAATGGCAAATTAATTGAGGTTGTTGGTGCGGTTGAAAGTTCAATTTTGGCTTTTTCTGCTGCTTCCCTCATTCTCTGCAAAGCCATTTTATCAGTTCTGAGGTCGATTTCCTCTTGGGTATAAAACGCCTTAATCATCCAACGAACGATGACATTATCAAAATCGTCCCCTCCGAGATGATTATTGCCACAAGTTGATTTAACTTCAAAAACTCCATTACCTAGCTGAAGAATAGAAACATCAAAAGTCCCCCCACCTAAGTCAAATACTAAAATTTGTTCTTCTCGGTCTTGTCTATCTAAGCCATAAGCTAAAGCAGCAGCAGTTGGCTCGTTAATAATTCTCAATACTTCGAGTCCAGCAATTATCCCCGCATCTTTAGTGGCTTGCCTTTGAGCATCGGTAAAATAAGCTGGAACAGTTATCACTGCTTGAGTTACAGTTTCGCCTAAAAAACTTTCTGCATCTACCTTGAGTTTTTGCAGAATCATTGCCGAAATTTCTTGTGGTGTATGGGCGCGATTATGAATTTGAACATCAACTGTATTGTCTCGACCTGGTACGCATTTATATGGAGTTCTAGAGCGTTCCTCTTCAGTATCTTCCCAACGACGACCAATAAAGCGTTTAATGCTATGGATCGTATTTTGAGCATTAGTTACAGATTGTCTTTTTGCCAATTGACCGACCAGACGAGAGTCTCCTTTGGCAAATGCCACCATACTGGGGGTAGTGCGTCCCCCTTCTGAGTTAGCGATAATTACGGGTTTGCCTCCTTCCAGCACCGCTATACAACTGTTGGTAGTTCCCAGGTCAATACCAATAACTTTTGCCATAGTGTTCAGGCAGTAATTCTTTACATTTATTTGTTGTCTATAGAAAGAAATTGACAGTAAAAACAAAATTAGCCACTAGTATCGACTTTAGCCGACTTCGCAACTATTAGTAATCAGAATTAAAATCACAGGCAACTTTGAACTTTATAATTCAATATTTTCTGCCTGTTCTAGTTTTTCTGTCATTTCCTCCTCCGAGGTTATCACGGGTTCAAGGGGAACAGCAACTTTTACCATGGCATGGCGTAGAATTATGTCTCCTAAAACATAACCCCGCATTAACTGTTCTAAGACAGTGCCTTCAGGATGTTCGTTAGTTGACTCTCGTAACATTGCTTCATGAAAATTAGGATCGAATTGTTCGCCTTCGGGGCGCATCGCAGATACTCCCATGCGTTTGAGACAATCAACTAATGTTTTGTAAACACCTTGATAGCTATTATGTATTTCTTTTTCGCCTTCAGTTTCTGGTTTTAATTGAGTTCTAGCTCGTTCAAAATTATCAATTACTGGCAATAGCTCGACAATAACATTCTTTTTAGCTTGTTGTTCTAAATTAGCTTTTTCTTGAGCCGTTCGACGGCGAAAATTTTCAAAATCTGCTGCTAATCTAGTATATTGAGCCTTAGAAATATCTACTTGTTGAGTTTTTTCATCTAATATTTTTTTGAGATTGGCATTTTCCTGTTGAAAGGCCGCAAAAATTTCTTCATTTTCAGCTGATAAATTGGAAGCATCTGCTGCTTCTAAATCCGAATTAGTTGCTTGAGATTGATCATCGTCATTTTCTAAAATTTCCTGGGAGTCAATTTCTGGTGCTGTTGAGCTAGTTAAATCCTCTTCAGTTGCTACAGCAGCATCTTGTTCGGTATCAGTCTCTGAAGTTGGAAAAATCGTTTCCGGCTGTTTTGGTTCGTCAATCATAGGATATTTATGGCTAAATACAAGGTATTCGATTTGGCTTGGTTAACAAAAGCTAACAATCGCGATCGAGAGCGAAACGAGATGCCCTATGGAAATTTTAACTCAATTAGCGTTCTCTAAAGAGCTTAGTCTATATCGAATTGGTTAAAGATCGCAAGATAATCAATTGGTTTATAAAACAGGATAACAGTAGTCTTAAATGGGCGACGCTGTTTCCTCTATTGAATTAGTCTAGTTTACCGCTAATCAAATGTAGCATTTTATAACATTTCCTTGGTGACATGAAATCTCTTGATGGAGATTGATTTTCTATTTTCTCATTTTAGTATTTAATTTAGCTTCAAATTTAATCAAAGGTTTTTATCGAACAAATTGAAATTTTAACAATATTTTGGGGAACACTAATTCCTATCAGGAGATATTTTTATTATTTTATGACTTACTCTTCGTCTTCTAAAAGAACTAGAGCGATCGCTCTACGCAATCATTTTTCCCCTTTTGGCAATAAGCTAGTTCAATCAGGGTTTGTAGATAGCGATAATATGCAAAAAGCCCTAATTGAGAGTCGTAAAACGGGGCAATCATTAGTAGATATTCTTGAATCAGTTACAGGGAATGCACTACCTCCAGATTTATTACGTCAGTATAAGAAGCATCATTTATTTGAATTAAAAGTTCTCTATGGAGTTCAAGCTCTAGATCCCGAATTAGAAGAGCATCAAGTTGATGGTCATCAAATGGGAGAATTAATCGATTCTTTAATCCCTCTTGATATGTGTCGCCGCTACCGACTCATACCTTTAAAGTATCAAGAAAGTGAGCCACCTGTACTCATTGTAGCTATGGTAGATCCAGATGATTTGGAAGCTCAAGATGATTTAAATCGTATTTTACGTCCCAAGGGAATAGAATTACAGAGGATGGTACTCACTCAAGATGATTATCAACAACTGATAGATCGCTTTCTTGATGAGCGAGTCAAAAAAGAAAATTCTCCAGCAAAGCCAGCTAATGTTGATGTTTCCTTAGATCTAGATAGTTTTGACTTCAATCTTGAAGAAACAGGTGAAGAAATAGCTGACGACTTGGGGGCGGTTAATGAAGCTCAAGCAGCACCAATTATTACATTAGTTAATAAGATTCTCGCCAAAGCACTTCAAGATGGTATCTCTGATATTCATGTCGAACCTCAAGAAGAATCTTTAAAAATCCGCTACCGCAAAGACGGAGTATTACAACAACCCTTCGATCCGATGCCGAAAAAAATTATTCCTGCGGTGGTAGCTCGGTTGAAGATTATGGCAGATTTAGATATTGCCGAAAAACGCCTACCCCAGGATGGTAAAATCCGACGAATGTTTCAGAGTCGTAAAGTAGACTTTCGGGTTAATACTCTACCTAGTCGTTATGGAGAAAAAGTCTGTTTGCGGATTTTAGATAACTCGGCTACTCAATTAGGATTAGATAAGTTAATTTCACACGAACCTACTTTAGAGTTAGTCAGGGACATGGCCAAACGTCCTTTTGGGTTAATTTTGGTCACAGGTCCTACTGGTTCAGGTAAATCTACTACTCTTTATTCGGTACTTGCAGAAAGAAACAGTCCTGATATTAATATTAGTACTGCTGAAGACCCGATTGAATATTCTCTTGATGGCATCACTCAGGTACAGGTAATTCGTGAAAAAGGCATGAACTTTGCTGCAATTCTACGAGCCTTTTTAAGACAAGACCCTGATGTGATTCTGGTAGGTGAGACGAGAGATGCTGAAACAGCCAAAACAGCTATCGAAGCTGCTCTAACAGGACACTTGGTTTTGACCACGCTACATACTAATGATGCCGCAGGCGCGATCGCTCGTTTGGATGAAATGGGTGTTGAACCATTTATGATTTCTGGAGCTTTAATAGGGGTTTTGGCACAACGGCTGATGCGTCGAGTTTGTAGTGAATGTCGTATTGCTTATAATCCTAGCCACGCTGAATTAGCTCGATTTGGTCTATCAGCTGCTAAAGAAGAAGAAGTAATTTTTTATAAAGCCAATACTTTGAATGCCGAACAAATACAACAAGCTAAAGCTAATGGTACTCTCTGTTCTAAATGTGGCGGCGTGGGCTATAGAGGGCGGGTTGGTGTTTATGAAGTAATGCGCAATTCAGAAAGATTACAAACTTTAATTAATGAAGGAGCTAATACAGACCGAATTAAGGAAGCCGCCGTGGAAGAGGGCATGATTACCATCCTGGCATATAGTCTAGACCTAGTAAAAGAAGGCCATACTACTTTAGAAGAAGTTGAACGGGTGACATTTACCGATTCTGGTTTGGAAGCAGAGTTAAAAGCTAAACGTAAAAGCGGACTTATTTGTCGTACCTGTAGTGCTGAATTGCAGCCAGAATGGTTGGATTGTCCCTACTGTATGACACCGCGTTTTAGCTGAACTTTCGCTCTTAAATTATTTTAAAAATTTATTTTGAAGAGGTAAAAATTATGGATTTAATGATTGAAGATTTTATGGAGCAGTTGGTAGAGATGGGAGGCTCGGATATGCATATTCAAGCTACCGCACCCATTTATTTTCGGATTAGTGGCAAACTAGCACCTGTTAGCGATGAACTTACTCCCCAAGAATGTCAAAGATTAATTTTTAGTATGCTCAACAATAATCAAAGAAAAGAGCTAGAGCAAAATTGGGAATTAGATTGTTCTTACGGGATAAAAGGATTGGCGAGATTTCGGGTCAATGTTTATAAGGAAAGAGGTTGTTATGCGGCTTGTTTGCGAGCCTTATCTTCTAAAATCCCCAATTT
Source organism: Pleurocapsa sp. (assembly GCA_050330335.1). GTDB lineage: Bacteria > Cyanobacteriota > Cyanobacteriia > Cyanobacteriales > Xenococcaceae > Waterburya. Next base: position 23,408 of record JBHJNX010000031.1, read on the forward strand.
CGATCAGTTAGGATTGCCAGACGTAGTACGACATATGACTGAAAGACCTAAAGGATTGGTGTTAGTCACAGGCCCAACTGGTTCTGGCAAGACTACTACTCTAGCCGCCATGCTGGACTTAATTAATCGTACTAGAGCCGAACATATTTTGACTGTTGAAGACCCAATTGAGTATGTCTTTCCCAATGTTAAAAGTTTATTTCATCAGCGACAAAAAGGAGAAGACACCAAAAGTTTTTCCAATGCTCTCAAAGGTGCATTACGGGAAGATCCAGATATCATTTTGGTGGGAGAGATGCGGGACTTAGAAACTATTTCTCTAGCTATTTCCGCCGCAGAAACAGGTCACTTAGTTTTTGGGACGCTACACACTAATTCAGCTTCAGGAACTGTAGATCGGATAGTTGATGTCTTTCCCGCCGGAGAGCAAGCGCAAATTAGAGCTATGTTATCTAACTCTTTAATTGCTGTGTTCAGTCAAACCCTAGTGAAAAAGAAAAATCCTAAGCCAGGAGAATTTGGACGAGTTATGGCACAAGAAATTATGGTGGTCACTCCAGCGATCGCTAATTTAATTCGGGAAGGAAAAGCTTCTCAAGTTTATTCAGCAATACAAACAGGAGCGAAAATGCATATGCAAACTATGGAACAGGCATTAGCCGATCTAGTTAAAAGTGGCACGATCGATATTGAAGAAGCGATCGCCAAAAGTTCTAAACCCGATGAATTACAACGTCTGATTGCTGGTGGGGCAACAACTGCTAAGACCAGAATTCGTTAATTAATCATATTGTTATTTTTATTATTTGTTGATCCATGCCTATATTTGTAGCTAAAGTTAAAGACCACTCAGGTAAAGTCCTAACTGAAAAAGTTGAGGCTGCTTCTCCCGAACAAGCTTATGGTATTCTGAAAAATCGATACGCAGCAATTGGTCAAATTAATAAATCTGCTTTTGATTTAGATTTTTCTAAACTTGAGCTAGCTCTGGCTAAAGTAACCGTTAAAGATAAAGCCATTTTTTCGCGACAATTTTCAGTGATGGTTAACGCTGGAGTGGCAATTATTCGAGCTTTGGGAATTCTTTCCGATCAAGCTCCCAATCCCAAACTTAAAAAAGCTTTATTGGCGGTTAGTGCCGAAGTGCAACAGGGTTCTAGCTTATCAGAATCTATGAGCAAACATCCTGAATGTTTTGACGATTTGTACGTCTATATGGTTGAAGCCGGGGAAGCTGGTGGGGTATTAGACGAAGTATTAATGCGACTTTCCAAACTCTTAGAAGATATGGCTAAGTTGCAAAATGAAATTAAGTCAGCCATGGCTTATCCTGTCACCGTCGGTATCTTTGCCGTGTTAGCTTTTTTGGGAATGACGATTTTCCTGATTCCGGTTTTTGCAGGTATTTTCGAGCAGTTAGGGGCAGAATTGCCTGCTTTAACGCAATTTATGCTGTGGATTAGTAGTATCTTGAGAAGTTGGAAAGCGATTATTCCGATTGTAGTTTTTTCCGGATTAACCTTTCTATTTAGAACCTACTATAAAACTCCGATGGGGCGGTTGCAGATTGATGCTTTTATGCTCAAAATGCCCTTGTTTGGCGATTTAAATGAAAAAGTAGCGGTGGCTCGTTTTTGTCGGGTGTTTGGTACTTTGACTCGTTCGGGTGTTCCAGTTTTGCAATGTTTTGATATCGTTTGTAATACTATCGGCAATCAAGTTATCGTCAATGCCGTATTAGCTGCTAAAAATGAAATTCAGCAAGGAGGGATGATTTCTCTGGCTATCCAGAAAGAAAATATTTTTCCTGCTTTAGCAATTCAGATGATCAGTATTGGAGAAGAAACTGGAGAATTGGACAGCATGATGGAAAAAGTGGCTGATTTTTACGAAGATGAAGTAGAACAAGCCATTAAAGCTTTAACTACTATGATTGAACCAATCATGATGGTGGGTATTGCCGTGATGGTGGGTACAATTCTACTTTCAATGTATTTACCCATGTTCTCGATCTTCGATCAATTAGCTTAATTTTGCTCCAAACATATTGTGAATATTTATGACTGTCAAAAAATCCGATTATGAAACTTTGCTAGCTGAATTCAGCAGTCCTAGAGGGGCGATCGCTTTATTACGGCAATATCGTCCCTATCTAGAAACTTTACCCAGTATTCGCAGACCAGAACAAAGTTTAATTACTATCCCTCTCCCGGTAGTGCGCATTCGTCGCCCCGAATTGCCATCGGAAAATATACTGCGACCAGCAATAACTACCACTGCAACTGCTTTAGCTTGCGACTTAGCTATTTTAATGTGCGATCCAGAATGGAAAATCAAAATGGGAACGGAAATTTTGGTGTTTATTCATCGACCTGAAGAAGATTTTTCTGATTTAATTTCTCGTTGGCGACAAACTCAAATACACTTAGATCGAGATTATGAGTGGTTAATGCCTCCTAGCGAACGACATATGTTTGGCGAAGCCGCAGAAGAAATACACCCTTTATTTGTGGTTTTTGAAGCAACAAGCGATCGCCTTAAACAGGGATTGGCTGGTGCGAGTTTACCTTTTGTAGTTCAAGCTTTTCATCTTTTAGTTGAAGAAGAAATTAATGAGATGGTTTAAATAATTACCAGTTATTGTTTAAATGCTGCACCTAAATATAATGCTCCTACTTGGGGGTTATTTAGTAATTCTGTTCCACTACCTTCAAAGCGATCGCAACCATTTTCTAAAACATATCCCCGGTTTGCCATCAACAGGGCTTTTTTAGCATTTTGCTCCACTAAAACGATTGCCGTCCCAGTTTGATTGATTTTTTTTATTTGTTCCAAGACATCATTTACTAAAATAGGTGATAGAGCAGCAGAAGGCTCGTCTAACAATAAGATAGTTGGTTTTAACATTAATGCTTTGCCCATAGCCAACATTTGCCTTTCTCCTCCAGAAAGAGTCCCTGCTCTCTGACGGCGACGTTGTGCTAATCTGGGAAACATAGTGTAAACAGAATCTTTAAGAGATTTTAGGGAACCTGGACGGATAAATGCTCCCATTTCCAAATTTTCTTCTACTGATAGGGAGGCAAAGATATTGGATATTTGAGGAACGTAACACATTCCTCGACGCACAATACGATCGGGCTTTAAACCAGTAATATTTTCCCCTTGTAAAACAATTGTTCCTCGTTCGGGAGTAAGTAATCCAAATATGGTTTTAGCCAGGGTGGATTTTCCTGCACCATTAGGACCAATAACCGCCACCAACTCTCCAGGAGCAAGGCAGAAGTTAATACCCTGTAATATATTTAAATCTTTAATATAGCCGGCATACACATTAGTGACTTCTAAAATATTTTTAGTCATAATAGGCTTTAAGAAAAATTAATTTAAATTGAGTTAGTTTAGTTATGATTCGATCGCAAATAATAACTCAGTACAGTTGATCGGTCGAGTTTGACAATTCAAAGTTTCCTGTGATTTCACGAGTATTGACAAAAAACAAGAAACTTTAAAACATTTAAATATTTAATTTAATTAAATAATGTTGCATATATTTTAAAATTAGATAGTATATACACTTAAAATATAGGTACATACACGAGATATAAGGGATTTTGAATTCAAGGAGCTTAGTATTATGAGTATTAAACATTTATCTGCATTATTAGCAGGCAGTGCGCTTGTTGTGGGAACAACTCCCGCGTGGGCCGAATCTTCTCCGTCACCTGACTTGAGTTTTACTTGTCAAACGGGAGAAATTCCTACTACTGTAGCTCAGACAGCAGATGGTAGCGTATCGAAACCAGTGTTTAACTGGAAAAGTGATGTTTTATCAGGCTCTGCTGATGCCGAACAGTTGTGCAATCAAGTAGCTGCTAAGTTACAAGAGTATTCTGCTCAGGGATATGATCTTTCTACCATGAGCTTTAATGGTTTAGATCAAGGAGGTTTACCTGCAATTTGCGTTGCTGGAGAAGCAAACGAATGCGATAAGCTTTTGTTTACTCTAACACCAACAGAAAGACCTGCTAATGAAGCTGATCGAGTGTTAGCTGGTATTTTAGATAAAAGTTTACAAGGAGAAAGAGTTCAGTCTCGCGATCGCGGGATTATGGCTACTTCCTATAAAGTAAACTTTTGGGACTTATTTGGGTTGGGATTTCCCAAATTACTCAAATAATTACTGTTAACTTTTAAGGTGATCTCGTCTAACTTTTCATTGACTCTTTCTAACAAGGCTTTAGTAGGTTCATGGTCTGGTTGAATATTCAGAGATTCTTCGCAGTGAGCCTTGGCATCTTGATATTGTTTTGAGGTATACAAAGCCCGACAAATTTGCGTCCAAGCTAAATGAAAGTCGGGCTTTAATTTTAAGACTTGATGAGTGGCAGATATCGCCTCTTTAGGCTGTCCTAACTTTAATAAAACTTCTCCCTTGTTATACCAACCGATGGCAAATTCGGGGTCTACAGCGATCGCTTGATTATATTCTTTTAATGCTTCTTCATATTGTTTGAGAGCCGAACGAGCCGAACCTCTACAGTTCCACGCTTCAGAAAAACTGGGTGCAATATCAGTTGCTTGAGCGCAAGAAGAGAATTTTTCTAAATGCCAGCCTAATTTGCCTTGAGCATAGCCGCGATTAGTCCAAGCTTCGGCAAAATTAGGCTGATGTTTTAACGCTTCGTTAAAGGCATCAATTGCGTCTTCAAATTTTTCTTCTTTAATTAGCTCTTTACCTTGGTTGTAATATTGTAGGGCCTGAAGAACCTGCCAAATTCTGGGAGCTAAAAATAACACTCCCAATAATAGAGGGGGAATAGCAATCCACAACAGGCGTTTTTGCCAAGACATTGGAGGTTTGATGATCCCCGTATTAGTACTGAATCCCGTATTAGTACCGAATCCCGTATTAGTACCAATTCCCGTATTCCCAATTATTTTGCTTAAGTCTTCTATTACTTCATTAGCATTTTGATAACGCTCGCGAAAATCATTTTTGACCATGCGGTCGAGAATATTAAGCAATTTTTTATTAAAATGAGGAGCGCGATCGCGCCACTTGATTTCTCCTGTCATCTGATCTCTTGGTAATTGATCCGGATGAAATCCCGTAATTGCTTGAATTGTGGTCACTCCCAAAGCATAAATATCACTGTTATAGCGGGGATCTCCTCGCTGTTGCTCGCTAGCCATGTAGCCGGGAGTCCCAATTGCTACGGTTAAGAGATTACCCTGACCTTCAGTAAGGGTCATGTTAGTGATTTCTTTAACTGCACCAAAATCAATTAAAACTATTTTGCCATCTGATTTACGCCTGATCAAATTAGAAGGTTTAATATCGCGATGAATTACGCAATTTTTATGGACAAAAGCCAAAATATGCAGTACTTCCCACAAAAAATATTTTGTTTCTTTCTCAGTCCATTGATTTTCTGGAACTATTTCTGTTTTACTTAAATCATCACCTTCAATAAATTCCTGTACCAAATAAAACTCCTCTTTGACTTCTAAATGAGCCAATAAACGGGGAATTTGTGGATGATCGCTTAATCTGTAAAGGACTTTAGCTTCACTGCCAAATAATCTCCTGGCAGTATCCAAAACAAAATCTTCGTTGGATTGGGGCTGGAGTTTTTTCACTACACAAAGGGGATTGTCTGGAAGATGAGTATCGTTTGCCACATAGGTTTCACAAAAACCCGTCTTTCTCAAACATTCTTTAACTTTGTAGCGTCCTCCTATTAGCTCATCAGACATAAGTTTTGGTACTGGGGTAAAGTTGGAATGGGCTGAAAAACTTAATTAGTTCGCGCCTGGCTCAATTATTAAGAAAATAAAAGTAATTATACTGCCGACAAACGACAGTATCAACTTAAAGTAACAATAATTCAGGCAAAATGTCCGATAATTGCATCGGCAAACTCAGAACATTTTAAAGGTGGCTCTACGGGGGGATTCATTAGTCTGGCTAAATCATAAGTAACTTGTCGATTGGCGATCGCTTTGGCCAAGCCTGTCTGAATTAAACTAGCTGCCTCTTGCCATCCCATAAACTCTAACATCATCACTCCCGATAAAATTACCGAACCAGGATTAATTCGGTCTAAACCAGCGTGTTTGGGGGCAGTGCCGTGAGTGGCTTCAAAAATAGCGCAATTATCGCCGATATTGGCGCCAGGACTCATGCCCAAACCACCAACAATAGCAGCAGCCGCATCGGAAAGATAATCCCCATTGAGATTCATAGTTGCCAAAATTGAATATTCATCGGGACGAGTTTGAATCTGTTGGAAAATACTATCAGCAATGCGATCGTTAACCATGATTCTACTTTGCCACTGACCACTGCCATGACTATCCCAAATTTTATCTAGGACATCGGTTACTTCCTGACAAATTTGCTGTTGTTTTTCAGGAGTTAAAGAATCATATCCTGGGTCAATTTTACGAGCATTAGCTTCTACACTAATATTTTCATCTGCTTCTTTATTACTTAAAATCCATGATTCTCTTTCAGTAATACATTCATGGCGAAACTCAGTTGTAGCTAATTCATAACCCCAATCGCGAAACGCCCCTTCTGTGTATTTCATGATGTTTCCCTTGTGTACCAAAGTTACCTGTTGTTTATTTTTGGGTAATCTGAGGGCGTGTTGAATTGCTCTTTTAACCAGGCGTTGCGAGCCAGTTTTACTAATTGGTTTGATCCCGATTCCAGAATCTAGAGGAATCTGCTTTTTACCGTGTTCGGGAGTAGCAGGAATTAATTCTGTGTTGAGTAATTCAATTAACTTGTTAGCAATAGCATCTCCCTGCTTCCATTCAATTCCTAAATAAATATCTTCTGTATTTTCTCGATAAACAATGACATCGAGTTTTTCAGGATATTTATGAGGAGAAGGTGTGCCTTGATAATAGCGACAGGGACGGACGCAAGCATAAAGCTGAAATATTTGTCGTAAAGCCACGTTGAGAGAGCGAATCCCCCCACCTACAGGAGTCGTGAGAGGACCTTTGATAGCCACACCATATTCTTGAATAGCTTTGAGAGTATCTTCTGGTAGATATTGATAAGTGCCATAGCGATCGCAAGCTTCATCTCCAGCATAAATCTTAAACCAATTAATTTTACGGCGATCGCCGTAGGCGGCTTGAACAGCCGCATCGATAACTTTTTCAGTAGCTGGCCAGATATCTACTCCAGTACCGTCACCTCTGATAAAGGGAATAATCGGATCGTCAGGTACAATTGGTTTACCATTTTGAAACTTGATTGTTGAACCGTGAGTAGGAGGAGTTAATTTTTCGTACATATTACACCAAGAAAAGCAAACTAAACAAACATAGTTACAATACAATTAAATTAAGTAACCTGGGTTAGAAGTAACAAAAAATACTGCTTTGGTTATTTGTGAGTACCAAAAGTCATCAAATACTTAAAAGCGATCTTGACTATTGAAAAGACGAGCAACATAAATCAATATTTAAAGACGGATGGTGCAGCCGTCTCTGCTAGTGGAGGGAGCGTAAGACCCGACCGAGGACGAAAGACCAAGGTAAGGCAGCACCCAGCGAAGCTAGAAACCCCATCCTCCTATGAGGTGGGGTAGTTCATTTCTTGACAGTTTACCAAGACCTCTTGACCAGAACTACCTCTAATTTTGGCAACTATTCCAGTGGTCGCTCGGACAATCCACTGTCCTTTACCTCTCAACCATTCAACTATTGCCCCAGGTTGAATAATATTATTCACGGCTGTTTCAACCGCTTGGTGCGCGTCGGTCGCATCCGCTTTTATGTCCAAAGAAGGAAATAAGTTATTATCTTTACTGATAGTGGACACGGAAGAGAAATTAGAAACAGACTCGACTTTATCCAAGGCACTATCTCTTTGAAGCCAAAGAGCAAAAATTTCCTCTCTACCGTCTGTTTGAGGCTCAAAAACATAAACTCGCTCTCTTTGACCTCTCGAACCCAAACGACCGATACAAGTAAGCTTAAGTCCTAAAATATCCAGCAGTTTCTGAACGATTTTAATCGGACTATCCGATTCAACTAGAGTCAAACCCAGAAAAGTTTTTAGTTCTCTTTTATTATTTAGAGCTAATTCGGCAATTAACTGTAAATTAGGATCGCTACCTCGATACTCAACCCCAGGTTGCAGTAATCCAACTATTAACGTCTCTAACAGTTGCAGAGGCGTAGATAGTAAACTGCGATTAAAATCTGGTAGCCATAAGCGATTCTTGGTATGAGTAGCGATCGCCCTTAATTGTTTTGAGTCTCGTTCAATTAAATAGGGTCTGCCGACGGTAAGGTAATAATGGGAGAGCAATTGGACATACCACCCTTCATCATCTTTAGCTACTAATTCGGAGGTAATAAATATATCGCTGCCATAACGCCTGACTAAGTTTCCCTTACGTTCAATCCACCTTTCTTCTTTGGTTTTGGCTCGTTTATCTTTTAATTTCTGATATTCTGAGTCTGTAGGTATGGGTGAGTTGGCTATTTGCCTACATTCAGCTTGATATTTGGTATTTGCTACTTGTTTTAGTTGGGTTTCTATTTCAGTAGTGGGATTGGACTCTAACTGATTGAGTTCGGGAGGAGATGTTATAAAATGTCCTTCAGCAATCAAACCTTCAACAATAGAGGTGCGATAATTTTGCATAGTCAGGTTAATATAGCAGCCTCTTTTCGCCCAAGTATTTAAAGATTCTGGTTGAAAGTTAGTATCTAGCTCCAAGTCACTTAAGGTCGTATCGGCTGCTTGAAGAAAGCGAATATTGGTACTGGCTTTATTTTTGGTACTGGCAATCAAAACTTTTTTGACAGTAGCCCCATTACCCACCATACATTTGTGAAAACCTCTATAGGCAGCCCAAAGATAGCGGGGTACTAAGCTACGGATACGAGCCAATACCTGACGAATAGAATCTGCTGCTTGTACTCCTTGAGCGATCGCCCAAACCGAATCAAAATGTGGAACTTTTTTAATTTTCCCTAAGTTAGTGCCAATTCCTCGTAACAATAATTGGCAAGCTATAGGAACTTCTGAATAACAATTATCGGTACGCTCACATTCAATACTGACTCCCGTTTCAATCGAAGGAGAGGCGATCGCTAGATCGTAGTTCGGTAGAATTTCATTTAGATGGGCAATACACCCATAGGCTGGATGAGAGGGATCTGCCACTGTCTCTGAATCTATGCGGAGGATTTTTTTATCTGGGAACTCTAACTGCAAATAAGATTCTAAATTTTGCGTACCCCACTTGGACTTGAGTTTTTGTGCCGAACAACTAATAAAAGGTCGTCCTCCAGTTTCGATATGATTGACCAAATCGCGAACTAAACGGGCAGGGTTCCTATCTTCATAGTTATGTACTGTCCAGCGTTGTTCGATAGGGGGTTGCCAATCATTAACTACGACAAAAGGCTCAACATGAAAGCCTGCAAGTCCACGAATATAGTCAATAGCAACATCAGACAAGTCAGCATCGGCTAGATAGACTTTACCGTCACCTGAAAGATTATTTTGAATTAGAGTTTTAAACTGAGCTAAAATCTCAACTCTTTCAGCAGCACAGGTTGCAGAATTGAGCATATGCCAGATAACCTGTTCGGCTTCATCGATAATTACTATCCCGTCTTGCCAGTTATCGGCATTAAATCTCGCTCCTGAGTTGGGATGTAGTGAATCGATGCAGAGTCCGTAGCCAAGAACAGTTCCGTATTCAACGGTTTTGATTTCTGTTAAATAGGGTAATCCCACCCTCTGACATAATGCCTCTCCTAATTGAATGCGGTGAGTTAATAGCAGTACCCATTTTCCCTCTCTAGTGGCTTGTTGGACTATTTGTTCTAGTAAATGAGTTTTGCCTGTGCCTTTGGGGGATTTTAAGCCGATGAGTTGGGCAGTTTCGGGAATTTCGAGGGTGTTGCCCCCATTCGGGGATAAAGGGGTAGGGTATGGGGTGTCGGGTGAGAAATCTTGATGAGCAAGTTGTTCGGTTGCTTTTTCTGACCCCTGTAGGGGCGAACAGCCGTTCGCCCCTACGACCCCTGACCTATTAAGAGATATTTCACTCTCCGTTTCCGCCAATGACAATGACCCCAAATATCTTCTATTAACTTGAATATTAGCTTTATAAGTGAGTTGTACTTGAGTTTGTACTAGCCAGGTTTCTAAAGATAATGCCTTATCATAAGCTTGATGAAATGCTTCTGCACCATGTTCAACAATTAGATCATCAACACCTTTAGCTTGTTGTGACCAACGAATTACCTTAACATCAACTCCAGCTTTGGTAAAAAGTTTGCCTGTTTTGGCGATCGCCCGATTGACATTATTCACTGTACTAGCTTTAGTGTCTCGATCAAAAGCAAAATAAACAGTACGACCAGGTGTGGCAAACACTTGAAGTTGAGGAATAAGTTTAGCCAGTCCAGTTTTGCGTCCAAATTCATCTTTGGGTTGGCGGTAGCCGTTAAAAATACCAGGTAAGGTGATCGCTACATAACCCGTTGTAATAATTGCCCCTCCTTTTTTCGCTCCTTCAGTAATAATTAATGGGATTGTGGGAGATTCGATTAACCAAGTCCAAAAATCAACATCTACGAGCCTGA
>JBHJNX010000032.1:0-39076 GCA_050330335.1 Pleurocapsa sp.
ATTATCGATACCATTCGGAAATATATGCCCGATGCTGCCATTAGTGCCGATGCCATTGTGGGATTTCCTGGAGAAACAGAGGCACAGTTTGCCAATACCTTAAAATTAGTTGAAGATATTGGCTTCGATCTGATCAACACTGCGGCTTATTCTCCTCGCCCCGGTACACCAGCCGCTTTATGGGATAATCAATTAAGCGAAGAAGTCAAAAGCGATCGCTTGCAGAGATTAAATCATTTAGTTGCTACTACTGCCGCTAAACGTTCAGAGCGTTATTTAAATCGAATTGAAGAAGTATTAGTAGAAGCTCAAAATACTAAAGATACCTCTCAAGTGATGGGGCGCACTAGAGGCAACCGCTTAACCTTTTTTCCTGGCAAAATTGAAGAACTACAAGGTAAAACTGTTAAAGTCAAAATTACTGAAATTCGCGCTTTTAGTATTACGGGAGAGTTGAACATTCAAGATTGAACATTTATCATTTATTAGCTATCAGTCATTAGTTTCTATTTATTCACAATAGCCATTCTAAGTTAATTCCCAGGCGGGTCGCTGGATCTTCTGGAGAGTTTTGCCATTCCACATCTCCAGATAAACGGATTTTGGGAGTAATGCCATAGCCAGCAGATAAAGAAGTAATGCCTACTTCTGCGTTACCTCCAGGGGAAATAAAGCTTTGAGTCAGGGAAATATCCCCCGCACCAGTACGGGATAGTGCTAACATAACTCTCAATCCCAAACTAATGCCATCGGTAGAAAAATTTTCACTCTGTAGGTAACGATAGCCAACTGTGGGGGCAAGATTGAAATAATTACCTAAAGGAAGCAAAAAATAATTAAAATTCGCTCCAACTGCCAGGCGATCGCCCTTTGCTGTATAATAATCGGCATTAAAAGTTAAACCGGTGCGTTGAATAAATAAATCTCTAAGACTGAGGCTAATTCCCGTAGCATCTCCATCATCAGGAAACCAAGTCACCCCTAACCCCAAACGAGTTTGAAAACTGGGATCGTATTGAAGATCTTCTAAAACATTTGGCACTCCTTCGAGCCATTTTTGTAGTACGGGGCTTTCTTCAATAATTTCTGGTGGAATATCTAAAGATTCAGCAGTGCGATCGCGTTTTACTTCTGAATTATTTGCAGTTTGGGCGATCGCACTGTAGCTGACAGTACAGATTAATCCCAATTGCCAAAAACCACGGATAAATAAACTTTTTAGCCAATCATTTACCATTTACTGTTCAATGTTAAATGTTACTTCTTTGCCAATTAGCAATATCCCAAGTTCGCAGATCCCAGGGAGTTAATTCATAGCCGTCAATACTATTACTAAATGCCGTAACATCGGCACGATGAACCAATGGAATCACCACTACTTCTTGTATTAAAATATCATTCATCAGAATGAAGATTTGACTGCGTTTATCGGGGTCTAATTCTGTGGTTGATTCTCGATACAGGCGATCATATTCTGGATTGCAATAACGAGCATTATTATCTCCAGACCAATTATTAGCTTTTTGAGGAATTTGTTCGCAAGTATGAAACTTCATATAAGCACCAGGATCTGGACTAGTATTTCCCGTAGTGTACATTTGTAAATCGGCATAAAAACGTTCTACTGTATCGTTATTACTAGTATCACTAGAAAAATAAACGCTAGCATCGATACTTTTTAATTCCACACCAATACCAATAGATTGTAATCCTTGTTTGACTACAGCTTGAGTTTTTTGGCGCAAAGGATTGACCGAAGTTTGAAAGACTAATTGCATTTCGGTGCCATTTTTATCGCGAATGCCGTTACCATTGGTATCTTGCCATCCTGTCTCATCTAATAACTGTTTGGCACGTTCTAAATTGTATTCATAACTAGTATTGGAAGAAACATATTGTTCTGGTGCAACCAAAAAATTAGCCGTAGCTTGACCCGTAATTCCATATAATTGTTCGGCAATAGTATCACGATCTATGGCTAAAGATAAAGCTTCTCTCACAGTGCGATCGCTAAATATAGGATGGGGATGCTCGATACTAGAACGTTCTCCGCTAGCAGCAACTTTGTTGGGATCGCTATGGTTGATAATAATTCTTTCCATCAACGCTCCATAATTAGAAACTACTTTACCCCTTCCTCCTGCTTCTAATTCTTGTAAAACTGGAGCTTCTACCTGCAAATTATAGGCAAAATCAGCATCTCCTGTTTGTAATACCGCTCTAGCTGCTGAAGTTGCATCACCACCGCCTTTGAGTTCAATTCTCTCGAAACCTAATTTGTTTGAGGCGCGAAATTCGGGGTTGGGTTCGTAAACTACAATGTCTCCCGATTTAAAATCTACTACTCGATATGCACCAGTACCAATAGGTTTGAGATTGGCTGGTGCTTGTCTGGCATTGGCACCGCTATACTGTTGGTAGATATGTTTGGGTAGAATCATTCCTTCTCCGCCGACAAACACTAAAAACCAAGCGGGGTTGACATCTTTAAAGTTAACTTTAACTGTATGGTCATCGATCGCTTCGACACTTTCTATTGCTTCATAGGTTCCCGATGAAGTTGCTCCCACTTCGGGGTTGCTGATAAATTCATAGGTAAATACTACATCAGCAGCAGTAAAGGGTTGACCGTCAGACCATTTGAGATTAGGTTTGAGTTTCCAGGTGACGGATTTACCATCGGTAGCAACACCGCCATTTTCTACTGTAGGTATTTCTGCCGCCAAAAAGGGAATTAATTCTCCATCGTTGTTAAAACTGGCTAGAGGTTCTAAAGTAATGCGACTAGCTTCAGCATCTTTAAATCCTGTAGAAAGATGGGGATTGAGAATGGTTGGTGCTTGCCAGTATAATAATTTCAGAGTGCTGCTGTTTTGTTGGCTGGTAGGTATTCCCGTAGGATTACAAGCAGTTACCAGCAAAAGCGAAAATATTGATAAACACAAACTGGACAATTTTTTTACAGCCACCCGATGGTTTACTCCGCACAACTAATTTAGGTAATAGGTTATTGGTAATAGGTTATAAAAAATTTGTCAACAATAGTATTAATTTAGCTGCTTATTGCTTGAGAGACTTGTATAATTTAAGCGATCGCGCCATCTGGTTAACAACTCGACGAGATACAAGGGAAAATTAAAATTGCTTGATCGCTCGAAATCGGCGATCGCTTAAACCTTAAGAACTGTATAATAAGAATTGGCAATCAAGACAATTCCTATATTGTTTAAAAGTCACTTTTCTCTATGTAAGAACGAATATCATTTAGATCGATATATCTATCGGTGGCATTTCGTAATTCTCTGGCAATCATGCCTTCTGTAGAAACTACAGTAATGTGGGTATTTTTTGACCGTAACAATTCTATGGCTCGTTCAAAGTCTCCATCCCCACTAAATAAAATTACTCGGTCGTACTGCTCGACAGTGTTAAACATATCGACTACAATTTCTATATCCAAATTTGCTTTTTGTGAATAACGACCAGAAACATCATCGTAGTATTCTTTAAGAATTTTCGTCCTAACAGTGTAACCCAAGCTAATTAAAGCATCTCTAAACCCTCGTTGATCTTGTGCATCCTTCAATCCCGTGTACCAAAAAGCATTAACTAAAATAACCGTAGGATCTTTGGTAAAGAAATCTAAAACTCTTCTGGGGTCGAAAAACCAGCCATTTTTCTGTTGTGCATAAAACATATTGTTGCCGTCCACAAATATGGATAGACGGTCTCTAACGTAATTATTATTAGAAGACTCCATATAATCTATTCCTTAAGAACTAAAATATATAAAATAGTAAACTTATAAGCATAAGCTGTTATTATAACAGCCTCGGCTCGCAGGAAATTTTACGAATAAACCATAGAAAGATACTTATGCTAAACCTTTATCGGTAAAGATTTAGTGAATAAGCATTAATTAAACAAGGGATAACCCCAATAAAACTAAAATTAGGTATATTCCATATACTTTTAGTTTAGGACAAAAAAAAGCAGTATTGCCATTTAATTCTAAAAAAACTTTTTTAAAAGCAAAATCATGGCAATTGTCCTCGAAAATACTCCTTAATTGTAGATATTTAGTAATGTTGATGTAGACCAAAAAGCGATCGCATATGGGTCATAAGTATCTCCGTGTAATTAACTAGAACAAGACCTAGTTAGACAGTGGATAGTAAGCGATAAAAACTCAAGAAAAAATCAATTTTTTTCAGACTCAATCACTTAGATTATTTGTCCAATAAGGGTTTTACTCTTAAATAATCATAAAAAGTTAAATTGTACAAGCGATCGCTTCAGTATCTTCATCAAAGCAAATGTAATCTAAACAACTTTTGTTTTCTTGGAGAAGTTTTGCTAATAACCAACCCGCGATCGTCCAAGTTTGGAATTTACGAGAAGATTTACCAATCAAACGACCATTTTTCCCATCATAATATTCGGGCCATTCATCAATAGCTAGACGAGATTGAGCGATCGTAACTGCTCGGTGTCCTAAGTCTTCCCTGTTCATTTTTTGTGCTGCTGCCATCAACATCCACAATAAAACAGGCCAGCTTCCACCATTATGATAAGACCAGGGAGTATTTTTCGGGTCAGAGCCAGTAATAATTTGCCATGCCAAACCTTCGACGGCGGGAAAACAAACTTTCATCGGCATTCTACCTATAAGATCGTCCCAACGCTCTTCAATTAGAGTTAATATATCCCCAGCTTGAGTATCTGTAGTTAGAGAAGACAAAATTGCCATCAGATTACCCAAAGCAAAAAACCGAAAATCCATTCTACCAGGCCCTAAATTACCAGCAAAATAACCACCGCGATCGGGCATCCAATCAGTTAGCCAGTAGGGAATAGATTCGGGATAGATATTGAATTTATTTACTACCGACTCACCAAACTGATCTCCTTGATAGCGATGAATCTCATTTAATTTTTGTAGATCTAGCCAATAGTAATAGCGAAGGTGAAAGATAAAACTTCCCAGACGGTTGTTAATGCGATCAATTAAATCTTGTCCTTTTTCGTCTGTTAGTAGTAGTTCGCGAGCCGAGCGCAATCCGGCATAAAATAAGGATTGTATTTCCAAAGGATATCCATCTAATCCCATACGTCGGTCAATCATACAAGCACCATCGGGGACGAGTAAAGTGGGAGTTGCTTCAAACTGAGGTCCCAAACAGATTTCTAAGATAAAATGTAGAGCAGATTGAAAATCTGAGCGATGGGCAATAGTAATATCTTTTGTAGCTTTGACATAAGCTCTTAACAGAATCATCCACCACAGACAAGAATCGATGGGAGTAACTCTGCCGATCGCTTTATCACCAAAATCGGCGTGTAAATATTGTTCTCCATCAGGTGGAGATTCCACTTTAAAACTAGCCGGCATCAATCCTGGTGGCGGTTGATAGCAATCAATTACTCTTTCTTGTCTTTGTAGGGCGACTGTTTCAATCAGAAAATTGTATACAATATCGGTTTTTCCTTGAATTAAAAATACTAAGGCGGCGGGCATAAAATCGCGAATAAAACACTGATCGTAATTTAGTGCTTCTCTTTCTGAATCCGTTGCAGCTACAGTACCTACAGGACGATTTTGATAATAGATAATCGATTGTTCTAAAAGTTTATTAGCTTGTTGTTCTATTTTTGAACTCATATAATTTTTTAAGTGCTATTACTGTTTTAAGTATTATTAACTTTAATTGAGTGTCTTAAAGTTCTTTTTAGCAGTAATCTAATAAATATATAGGATCGAAAGCTGCTAAAAAGTAACCTACAGGAGTTATCAGTAACGTGGTCGTTCAAGGACAAGTCAACTCGACAACAGACAGTCACTACGAAGAAAAGACACAAGAAATTGCCCGACAATTAATTAAAAGTACTAGGGAAAAAAGCAATATTTTTGCTCAAATGCGGGAGCAAATACGTTGGGATGATAAGCTGTTAGATTGGACAATGGCTAATCCTGGGTTGCGGGTACAGATGTTTCGTTTTATCGATACGATTCCCGCCTTGCAAAGTAAAGCGGAAATTGCCCGTCACCTGCAACAGTATATGAGTGCTGAAGCAGTAGAGTTACCCGCCCCACTTAAAGGTATTCTTAATTTTACCGATCCTAACTCCTTTCCCGCTCAAACTGCTGCCGCTACTATTACTAAAGCGGTGGAAACTCTGGCATACAAATATATTGCGGGAGAAAATATTAACGAAGTAATTAAAACCATCGATCGCTTGCGTAAAGAGGGAATGACCTTTACTATCGATTTGTTGGGAGAAGCCGTAATCAGCGAAACTGAAGCAGAAGCTTATTTACAACGGTATTTAGATTTAATTCAACAGTTAAGTGAGAAAGCTAAAAGCTGGAAAAGAGTTGAAGGGATCGATTTGGCTGACGTGGAAGCATTACCCCAGGTACAGGTGTCGGTTAAACTTACGGCTTTTTATTCCCAATTTGATCCGTTAGATCCAGTAGGGAGTAAAGCCAAAGTTGGCGATCGCATTCGGGTATTGTTACGCCGAGCTAAAGAATTGGGAGCGGCGATCCATTTCGATATGGAACAATATCACTATAAAGATCTAACTCTATCTATCTTAAAAGAATTACTTACAGAAGAGGAGTTTCGCGATCGCACTGATTTAGGGATTACTTTACAAGCATATCTGAGAGATTCCTACCAAGATTTAGAAGATATCATTGCCTGGGCAAAACAGAGGGGTAATCCCGTTACCGTTAGACTGGTGAAAGGAGCTTATTGGGATCAAGAGACGATAAAAGCCGAACAAAATCACTGGCAACAGCCTGTATATAACGATAAAGCAGCTACCGATGCCAATTACGAACGGATGACTCGTTTATTGTTAGAAAATCATGAGTATCTATATGCAGCTATTGGCAGTCATAATGTACGCTCTCAGGCTTTAGCTTGTGCGATCGCCGAAACTTTAAAAATTCCTCCCCGTCGTTTTGAAATGCAGGTACTATACGGCATGGGGGATAAACTGGCTAAGGCTTTAGTTAAAAGAGGGCATCGGGTAAGGGTGTATGCTCCCTACGGGCAATTATTACCAGGAATGGCTTATTTAATCCGTAGATTATTGGAAAATACGGCAAATAGTTCTTTTTTGCGACAAAATCAAGCAGAAAAACCCATCGAAGAATTAATTGCACCACCTCTCCCCCAACCCCTTTCCTCCAAGGAGAGGGGAGCAACAGATCGCCCAAATATATTTCAAGCTGCACCCGATACGGATTATGCTGATAGAGAAAAAAGAAATAAAGCTCAGGAATCTCTAGAGAAAGTACGTAATTCTTTAGGTAAAAGCTATTTACCCTTAATTGATGGGGAATATGTCGAAACAGTAGAAACTATTGATTCGCTTAATCCTTCTAGAACCAGTGAAATTGTCGGAAAAGTCGGACAAATTTCTCTAGAACAGGCAGAAAAAGCAATGTTGGCGGCTAAGGCGGCATTTTATGGTTGGAAAAACACACCAGCTACAGCAAGAGCCAATATCTTACGTAAAGCTGCCGAGATTATGGAAGCAAGAAGGCACGAATTAAACGCCTGGATTTGTTTGGAAGTAGGCAAAATTATTCCCCAAGCCGATGCCGAAGTCAGCGAAGCGATCGATTTTTGTCGCTACTATGCTGCGGAAATGGAACGACTGGATGCAGGTTATAACTACGATATCGCAGGAGAAAACAACCGCTATTTTTATCAACCCAAAGGTATCGCTGTCGTAATTTCCCCTTGGAATTTCCCTTTTGCGATCGCCACAGGCATGACAGTGGCTGCACTAGTAGCAGGAAACTGTACTTTATTAAAACCTGCCGCGACTTCTTCGGTTATTGCTGCTAAGATAACCGAAATTTTAGTTGAAGCGGGTATACCCAAAGGAGTATTACAATTCGTACCAGGGAAAGGCTCACAAATCGGTAATTATTTAGTCAAACATCCCGACACCCATGTTATTGCTTTTACGGGATCGCGAGAAGTTGGCTGTCAGATTTATGCCGATGCTGCCATCTTACAACCAGGACAAAAACACCTCAAAAAAGTAATTGCCGAAATGGGGGGAAAAAATGCCATCATCGTCGATGAAAGTGCCGATTTAGACCAAGCAGTAGCGGGTGTAGTACAATCTGCTTTTGGTTATACAGGACAAAAATGTTCGGCTTGTTCGCGAGTCATTGTCTCTCAAACAATTTACGACAACTTTTTAACCCGACTGATCGAAACTACCAAATCTCTCAACGTCGGTGCGACAGATTTACCCAGTATCCAAGTAGGCCCCGTTATCGATAGTAATGCCCGCGATCGCATTTTAGAATATATCACCAAAGGTAAAGAAGATAGCGAATTAGCTTTATCAGTGTCCGTCCCCGAAGGTGGTTATTATGTACCTCTGACTATTTTCAGTCATGTTTCCCCCAATGCGGCGATCGCTCAAGAAGAAATCTTCGGCCCCGTATTAGCGGTAATATCTGCTAGCAATTTTGATGAAGCATTAACCATTGCCAACGGTACGGATTACGCCCTCACTGGCGGCTTATATTCACGCACTCCCGAACGGATCGAACGAGCTTACCGCGAATTTGAAGTAGGTAACTTGTATGTCAACCGTACCATTACTGGCGCGATCGTCTCCCGTCAACCCTTCGGTGGTTTTAAATTATCTGGTGTAGGCTCGAAAGCAGGAGGACCGGATTATCTCTTACAATTCCTCGATCCTCGCGTAGTGACTGAAAACATCCAACGTCAGGGTTTTGCACCCATTGAAGGAGCGGAGTAGAAAGAAAGGATGAAGGATGAAAGAAAACTGACAATAGACAATTGGTAGTTATTTTTCTACTGCCTCCTGTCTCCTACCTCTTAACTTTTGACTTCTTACTTCCTACTTTCTACTTCTAGTGAAGCTAGAGGATCCCGAATAGATGCTGATGGTGCTTCAAATTCTCCTCTGGCTACATACTCTAATCTGAGTTTTAACCAAGTAATAAATTGAGAATTAGTAGAAATGACTGCGGCGGCTGGTTGGGGAATTTTAGCTTTTACTTCTGCCAATTCTGGTGCTTCTAAAAAGGCTGGTTGCTTAACTAGCCAGAAATCTCGTTCTTTATTTTGTTCTTGGTAATTACGAATCCTCTCAGCAATAACTTCTTCAAAAGGTTCTTCTTCTAATAAAAACTTTTGGCTCGCCGCAACATAAAAATAAGTAGTCATAATGTTTACTCCTGCTTGAATTTAAATTGATTTTAAAAAATTAGATTTTTCTGATTTACAGCTAATAGCTAATTCAAAATTTGCCTTTCATCGCCAGTTTCATTTCTCTTACTGCTCGTTCCATACCTACTAAAACAGCACGGCTGATAATAGTATGACCGATATTTAATTCTTCCATATTGGGGATACAGGCGATCGGGTAAACATTCCAATAAGTCAATCCATGTCCCGCGTTGACCCTCAAACCAGAAGCGATCGCTCTTTCTGTTCCTTTGGTTAAATAGTCTAATTCCCGATTTCTAATATCTGCATTTTTGGCATCGGCATACTTACCCGTATGTAGTTCGATAAATTTAGCTCCCGTTTCAGCCGCAGCTTTAATCTGTTCTCGATCTGCATCAATAAACCAGCTTACGGGAATTCCTGCACCCTGTAATTGTTCTACTACTTTTGTAAAGCGATCGCAGTTGGCAACGATATCAATTCCCCCTTCTGTAGTAACTTCTTCCCGTTTTTCTGGTACTAGGGTTACATAGTCTGGTTGGATATCTAAAGCAATTTGGATCATTTCGTCTGTAGGAGCCATTTCTAAATTTAGATGAGTCCTTACTGTCTGACGTAATAAGCGCACATCTCGATCTTGGATATGACGGCGATCTTCTCGCAAATGAACGGTAATGCCATCTGCTCCTGCCAATTCTGCCAATACCGCAGCACCTACGGGATCTGGCTCTACGGTGCGCCTAGCTTGACGAATGGTGGCTACGTGGTCGATATTTACTCCCAGAGTTAGCAAGTTCGATCTCTCCTGCTGCTGTCTTAGATACTAGAGGAATATGCTATCACCAAACCATGTAAGTTCGGAATTAGAAATCCTAATCTATATTTCCATCTTCGATAAGAACATAAATACTTAGACAGTAAACATCAGTTATTAGTTGCCGACTATTTTGCTCTATTTGTTGCTTATTTAGTTAAATTTCTTTATATTATCTTTAATTTAATCTTTACTTTGATTTAACCTATTCTATAGAGTTAGAAATTTTTGGCATAATCGCCCAAACATTTTATCTGACTGCATTTGAAACTAGGGCGATCGCGAGGGCGAATATTGCAATTGATTCATTTGGCTTAATTAGAGTTGATAAAGTTTAGATGAAGCTCATTTTTTCTAGTTGTAAACAGCTATAATCTTCTAATATTTAAACTAAGAGCGGAATGCAAAAATCAATGTTTTTTAGTGCATTAATGTGTATTGCTGTGCAGTTTTATCTCGAAGTTTAGATTGTAAAATTGTCCTGACTTTGTAAGTAAATTGATTATTATGTCTACTAAAAGGCTATTTTCTTCTAGAAAAAAAAAGTTTGCCCCTCCAATAGAACCAGATAAGCAATTAACTTTATCAACTTTCGTTGTAAATATTCCCAAAATTATTGTTTTTTTAGTATCAACGATCGCTGTATTAATGGTCGGTCATTTATTAGAAGGCAGATTTTTTAATTGGCTTAATTTATTAACTAATGCCCAACTTACGCCTCATTTATTTACATTTGATGCTGAAGCAAATTTTCCTTCTTTGTTTTCAGGTGTTATCTTGGCTTTAGCTAGTTTATTATTAGCTGTGATCGCTATGCTGCAAAAAACTATTTGTCCTCGATATATAAAATATTGGCGAGCTTTATCTTGGATCTTTTTATACATAGCAATAGATGAAATTTGCAGTATTCACGAACTTTTGATTCCTATTTTAAGAGGTTTGTTTAATACTCGAGGGGTTTTATATTTTCCTTGGGTAATTCCTGCCGCTATTTTATTAACTATCTTTTTAATTGTATTTAAAGATTTTATTCTCAATTTACCTCCTAAAACCCGTAGTGTATTTCTTTTAGCAGGAACAGTATATGTAAGCGGGGCTTTAGGAATGGAAGTTTTAGGGGGATATTTAGGAGATACAATCGGGTTCAACACCAAGGCTTATTGGATAGTTTCAACTATAGAAGAACTCTTAGAAATGTTTGGTGTTGTTATTTTTATTTATGGATTGTTATCTTATATTCAATCTCATTTAGAAGAATTGAATTTTTCTCTATCTTTTAAACAACAAAAATAGTTAGTAATCAGCTATTAGTTTCTAGTTTCTAATTTCTACTTCCTTTTACCCTATTCCAGCATAATCAACTAACTGAGCGATTTTGTGACGTAGGGTTTCCAAACCCAGGCGATCGCTTGCTGAAATAAATAAAGCCAGGGGAAATTCTTCTTTGGCTTTAGTTAAGGTGGCACTATCAACTCGATCTAACTTGTTAAATACCAGTAACATCGGGCCTGGAGCTAGAGGCATTTCTCCTAAAATTTTCATTACCGAACGTACTTGGCTTTCCCAAGCAGGATGGGATAAATCTACTAAGTGTAATAATGCGTCGGCTTCAGTTACTTCTTCTAAAGTGGCGCGAAAGGCATCTATTAAAGATGGTGGTAAGTTTTGGATAAAACCCACGGTATCTGTCAGCAACACATTGCGAGGTTCGTCTGTAATGGGATCGCTAACTGCCAAACGGCGGGTGGTGGGGTCTAGAGTCGCAAATAGCTGGTCTGCTGTGTATACTTCAGCATTAGTTAGGGCATTAATTAAAGTAGATTTACCAGCATTGGTATAACCGACGATCGCCACGCTGGGGACATCTTGCTTTTGCCGTTGTTGGCGCATCCGCGAACGATGTGCTTGTAATTTATCAACTTCTTGTTGTAAGCGAGCAATGCGCTTTTGAATGCTACGGCGTTCAGTTTCTAGTTTGGTTTCTCCAGGCCCTCTCGTACCGATACCACCACCCAAACGAGACATTGCCTGTCCTCTACCTACCAGACGGGGTAACATATATTCTAGCTGTGCCAATTCTACCTGTAATTTACCCGCACCAGAGCGAGCGCGTTGGGCAAAAATATCCAGAATAATCTCCGTGCGATCAACCACTCTGACCCCAAACTGCTGTTCGAGATTTCTTACCTGAGCGGGAGATAGATCGCGATCAAAGGCGACTAAACTAGCACCGACAGTTTGAACTTTGAGGGCAATTTCTTGTACTTTACCCGCACCAACTAAAGTTTGAGGATGGGGACGCGATCGCTTTTGTTGGATGGTATGTAATACTTCTCCCCCAGCAGTATCTACCAAACCGATTAATTCTCTTAAACTTTCTTCAAATTCTTGAGAATTGGTGCGCTCTGTTTGTAAACCTACCAATACCACGCGATCGTGGCTAGGATCTACTTGTTGGCCGACAAATTCCCGCTCGAATTCTGCTTCTAAGCCTTCAACTAAATCGAGAAAATCTTCTTGAGATAATTCTTCTAGAGTTTTAGGGGCAGATACCGACCAATATTCTTGAGTTTCTAAATCTAAATTCGGTTGAGGTAGCAAATGAGCTAAATAAACATCTCCTACATAACCGGTCGCACCACCTCCCCGACGCAGTTTTCCCGCACCTGTTAAGGTTAATACTACTAAGGCATCGAGCCTCTGACGGATCATGGCTGTCAGACTAGACTCTTTGGGGAGTTCAGTTTTTAACTTAGTGGCAATACAACGGATACCAGATAAACGCTCTGCCCCATAACGGGGTAATTCTAGGGGGGGAATTTGAGTTTGACGAGGTGTACCCACTCCCACACGAATTATTTGTCCGCGACGGTTGATATAAGCACAGACTGCTTGGTCGATCTCAGTGCTAATTGCACCCAGTCTCTGAGCGAATTCTGGCGTAGTAAAGCGATCGCCTGGCAACTTCTCATGATACAGTCTTTTTAACTGCTTGATTTGGCTCGTCTTTAATCCTTGATATTGACCGTATATAGTATCGATAGGCTTTAACGGGGGTATTATTTGACATTATAAATATTCTAGCGAGCCTCCAGTTACTTGGCTGGAAAATAACTTTTATCTGTTGCTTAGATTTAAAAAACTATACAAATCCTTAAATAATTTCAGCTACTTCCTACTTGTACAGGCGAACGGCCGTTCGCCTGTACGACTTCTGAATGCTTAGAGCGGTAAACTATGATTATTTAACTATAATAATTACTCGATCGTGGTTAAAATTATCAGTTGCAAATCTTTAGGAAAACAAGCGGTATACGATATCGGTTTGGTTGGAGATCATAATTTTTTGTTAGCCAATGGGACTGTTGCTGCTAATTGCTTTAATAAGTCTCATTCTACTGCCTATGCCTATGTCAGTTATCAGACTGCCTATCTCAAAGCTAATTATCCAGCCGAATACATGGCGGCGTTGCTGACAGCTAGTAGCGGTATTCAAGATAAAGTCGATCGCTATCGGGAAAACTGTCAGAAAATGGGGATTACAGTTTTACCTCCAGATATCAATCGCAGTGAAGAAAATTTCTTACCTTTAGATGATCAATCTATTTTGTTTGGTTTGTCGGCAGTAAAAAATTTGGGACAGGGAGCTATTGATAATATCATTGGTGCTAGAAATGCAGAAGGAATTTTTAAATCTCTGGCGGATTTTTGCGATCGCGTGGAGTTGGGAAAAGTTAATCGTCGGGCTTTAGAAACTTTAATTTATTGTGGGGCTTTTGATAAAATTAATCACAATCGTCGTCAACTAATTAATGATCTCGATGTAGTTATTGCTTGGGCCCAACAAAAAAACAAAGAAAGAGCCAGTGGTCAAATGAATCTCTTCGATCTGGTAGATAGCAGTTTAGAAGATAAGAGCAATGATTTTGAACAAGCACCTAGTGGCCCTGAAGTTGAAGATTATCCCCTGCAAGAAAAACTGAAGTTAGAAAAAGAATATATTGGCTTTTATCTCAGCGATCATCCCCTTAAAGCCATTCACCAAGCAGCACAAATTTTATCTCCAATTAATTTGATTGAGCTATCGGAACAAAAATCCAAACAAAAAGTTAGTGCGGTAGTAATGTTAAATGCGGTCAAAAAAATTATTACCCAAAAAGGAGATCCAATGGCTTTTTTACAAATGGAAGATATTACGGGAGAAGCAGAAGGAACTGTATTTCCCAGCACTTTTGAAAAGTTAGAATCCATTTTACAAGAAAATCAGCGTTTAATCGTTTGGGGTAAACCGCAACAAAGAAATGAGAAATACCAACTAATTATTGATGATGCTGAACCAGTAGAACAAGTTAGAATGATTTTATTAGAATTTACTCCCGAACAAGCTTTAAATAAAAGCAAACAAACATTTCTCAAGCAAATTTTACAAGAACAAGCTTCAGAAGCAGATAAATTTAAAATTCCCGTAATTGCAGCGATCGGACGAGGATATCAAAGACAATTCGTCCGTTTCGGACAACAATTTTGGGTACAAAATGAAACCCAAACTATCACTTCTCTTAGAGAAGCTGGATTTGTCGTTCATAGTGAACCTTTGTTGTCTAGTTAATTACTACTAAATTATTTAAAATTCCATAGTTTTACTGATGTCAGATACTGATCATATCTGATTGATTTGTACTGAGCTAAATTTAATTAATATCAAACCAGAAGAAGCTGCTCTGTGTTACACTCAAGTCTCTCTTACTGGTCATATTTTTTTGGATTAAAATATAACTAAAGTTCTAATTTCAAAGTTCAATCTATCTAATTATTATTAAGATCTCTCATGGGGTTTATTTATTGATAATTTATAATTCTAGTTTACATTACCAAAAATTAATGCTATTGCCACTATCTAATTAAAGCTAATGTCAGAGCCAAAATCTAAACTCACTTTAGTCAAGTTCAATAAAGCAGAATTGACAAAAGGTCGGCATATTCTAATTGTTGAATCTCCAGAATCTAGGCGAGCAGTTGCTTTAAATGTTAATGTTTTTTCTGTGGGTCGCCATCCCAATAACGATCTAGTGCTTACTGATAAATTGACTTCTCGTCATCATGCAACTATTGCTTGGATGAAGTACAGCGATCGCCAACATCAAGATGATTATTCTTATTGGATTATTGATGGTAAAGGCAAAAGACATAGAAGTCGCAATGGAATATACATAAATAGCGTCAAAAAATTTCTACATCGTCTGACTTCAGGAGATATTATTTTAATCGGCAATGATATTAAAATTACTTACAACTATATTGCTTATAATACTGAAACTCATCAATTTTTAGAGTATTGTGACAAAGCTGAACCGCAGTATCAATCTTCTAATGATACTAATTATAAAGAAACTATTGTGATCGATTATCCTCAATAAATTTAACTATTTCGGGAAAAATTAAGCCTCTTACTTCATGCACGAGAGGACTCATTTCAAAGAAGCAGAAGCTGCTTATTCAATCATCAATGATTGGTTGATTTGTGAAATTTCATTGGAGTTGGAAGAGTTGTTTAATTGTTCGATAATTGCTATTGTATTTCTTTCAAAACTCACTTGGGCGCGATTGGTTTTACCGCCAAAATAAAATTTATTATCTTGTTCTAATGCCCAAATTTGGGAATGAGAAAAATAACTCATTATTACCCCTAACATCAACAAACCAAAACCAGTATAGACAATAGGTACGCCAGGATCGGCTTTGATCTGTAACCCAGTACTGCCAATCAGATCGATGAGTTTGAGGTTAATGCCATCGATTTCAATACTCTGACCAATACGAACTGCGTTGGCTAATTCTCCCTGTTGGTCATAAATTAAAACTGTTCCCTGTAAGTCTTTAGCTAACAACGAAACACCTGTACTCAAGTCTGGTTTAGTAGGAACCCAAGTTCCCCAAATATTTCCCCCACTTATAGTTTCCAATTTAGCCATAGGTAATTGAAACACAGGGCTATTATTTAATTGTACCCGAACAGCAGCGATCGCCCAATTGGTTTGATAAACAGTTACCCCGTCATAACGTAGGGGCTTATTAACATAAATGGTGTCTCGTTTTAATTCTTCATTGCCTTTATTAACTACCGAAAGATCGGAATAAAATTGATCAATCGCCCCGTCTTCGGTATAGTCAATCCAAAAACGATTTACTTTTAAAGACCAATCTGTAGGTATTTGCGCCGCCGCCAATGGCCCTGATTCGATAATATTTTTAATTGGGGAAACAGTACCACTAGCAATCATTTCTTGAGCAAAAAAACCTGTAAATATGCCCCAAATGCCTCCTGCTAAGACAATTAACATACCTGCATGGACGATAATCGGGCCAATTCTACCTATTAAACCCTTGCGGGCATAAATGGCATTATCCTGTTGAAAAACTCGATAATTTTGCCGTTCTAATAGGGGTATGAGAGATTTAATTGAACCTGTTGTTAATTCGGTGCTGAGTGCCAATTTTTCAAACTGACGGGGTTGTTGATAGTATTTCCATCGGCGGGCAGCCTTTAAAGCGGGTAATTGACGGGTAAAAGTGCAAGCGGTCAGACTACTACCAAATAATATTAGTAATGAAAGATACCACCAAGTACTGTAAACGTGATTTAAACCCCAAGCTAAAATTACTTTCCAACTCAGAAAACCATATAATGCAGGAGATTCGGGGTAGTTTTGTTGATAAAAATTCAGAGATTCTCCCTGTTCGATAACCGTTCCTGCAATACTCAAGACAGCAATTACTAACAATAAAATAATCGCTAGGCGTAAATCGGCAACTATACCAATAAAACGGCGTAAAACAGCACGGGGTTGTAAGGAAAAATTAGCAGGTGACATCGAGGAAATATGGTTATTTGAGTCTAATTTAAACTGAAACGGGTCAACGAGAAACCGATATTTCGATCTCCCTGTTGATTGGATCTATTGAAAAGAATATTTCTACAAGTTAAAAGAAACAATTTAAATAGCAACTGGAGACTGTTGCCAGCGACCTACTGCTTGACCAATAATTTTCAACTGTGCAGCTAACTCTTCAAAGCTTTGGAAAGTCAGAGACTGAGGTCCATCGGATAGGGCTTTAGCAGGGTTTGGGTGTACTTCAATCATTAAGGCATCCGTACCACCTGCGATCGCTGCTTGGGCCATTAAAGGAACGTATTCTGCTTTACCCGTGCCGTGACTGGGATCAATCGCAATGGGTAAATGAGTCAGAGAACGTAGTACAGGCAAAACTGCCAAATCTAAGGTATTGCGAGCATATTTACAATCAAAAGTACGAATACCCCGTTCGCAGAGAATAACATTAGAGTTTCCTGCGGCTAAGATATATTCTGCTGCCATCAGCCACTCATCGATGGTAGCAGCCATACCCCGTTTTAAAAAAACTGGTTTATCTTGTGCGCCAACTTTTTTCAATAAAGGGAAATTCTGCATATTTCTTGCCCCTACCTGAATAATATCGGCTACTTCGGCAACTTTATCCACATCAGCAGTATCCATGACTTCAGTAATGATACCCAAACCAGTGGCATCTCGTGCTGCTGCTAATAAACCTAAAGCACTTTCACCATGACCTTGGAAGGAATAAGGAGAAGTACGGGGTTTGTAGGCACCGCCCCTTAAAAAACTGGCACCGGCAGCTTTAACTGCTTTGGCTGTGGCAATAATCATTTGTTCGTTTTCTACCGAACAAGGACCGGCAATAATTACTACAGGATGATTGCGTCCGAAATTTATCGTACCGTTAGCAGTAGGAACTTGTACTACGCTATGTTCCCCATGACGATATTCTAAACTGGTGCGTTTATATGGTTTTTCTACCCGCAGCACTTCTTCAATCCAGGGGCTAATTTCTTGTAATTGCAGGGGGTCGAGGGAAGCAGTGTCCCCCACTAAACCCATTACTACTTTATGTTTACCAATAATTTTTTCTGGAGTCAGTCCCCAGCCCCGTAGTTCTTCACAAACGCGATCAATTTCTACATTTGGAGAACCGACTTTCATTACTACAATCATCTTCTGGTATGCCCTCTGTGCTTAAAGGTTTCAGTATCAATCATTGTAGTGACTAAAACCAGAAAACCGTAAGTTAATTGGAATAATTTAATTCCCTTGCTTGCTGCCATTCCGCCAAGCAGCTAAAGTTCGGGGTAGATTTATTTTTAACTCTTCGATACCCAGTAAGCTCCCCACCCGGTCTTCATCCCAGGAAGCGGAAAAGATACCAAAGCTCAGACCCCCAACACCTAAAGCCAGAAATCCTATAGAAACAAATAAAGCTAAATAGGGAGGAAAATCGATAATTCCTCGTTCAAATAGCCAATAAAACCCGACTAAAGACGACATTCCTAAAGCAGATGGAACACCGCAAAAGAAGACCATCCGACGAGCCATTCTTTTACTGACAACATCTGGGATTGCTGATAGACTGGCAGGGTTTTTGGCAGCTTTCACCTTAGATTTGGGTGTTGTCTTAGAAGGTGAATTGGCATCTTGAGTGGCAGATGTTTGAGTCTGAGGTGATTTTTTTTTCTTATTTGGACGGGGTTCAAAAGGTAAACGACCCCGTTTGGAATCTGAAGACATGAGTTTATAAAATAATTAACGGCGAATGCCAAGACGAGAAATTAGCTGTTGATAGCGTCCGATGTCTTGAGATTGAATATAGGCTAACAAGCGTTTGCGACGACCGATCATTTTGAGCAAACCCCTTCTAGAGGAATGATCTTTTTGATTAGTTTTGAGATGAGCGGTTAGTTGATTGATTCGTTCGGTCAATACCGCTATTTGTAAATCGGCAGAACCAGTATCAGTTTCATGAATTTGATATTCGCTCATCAATTCTTGTTTGCGCTGTTGAGTTAATGTCATAATTGCTGTTTACTTGACTTAGATTGATTAAATTGCAAACTATTATATTATCATCGATCTTTTAGATCTTTTACTAGAAAAACACCGAATGGCACAATCGCCATACTTGGTCTACATCTGTAATAATGAGCAAGCTCCAAGTTGTTCGAGTTTTTCCTCAAGATAAGTGAAATCATCTCCAGATATCATACCTCCTTCTTCCGATTCTTCTTCCATCAATCCTAATGGTTTGGGAACATTTGGTGGTGTCTTTACCCCTTCAATTTTGACTATTTTGGGTGTGATCATGTACCTCCGTTTCGGCTGGGTAGTCGGAAATGCGGGTTTGATTGGCACTTTGATTATCGTAACTATTTCTACAGCAATTACCTTTTTGACTGCCTTGTCGGTATGTGCGATCGCCACGGATAAAGTAGTGCGGGTGGGTGGTGCGTATTATATGATCAGTCGCTCTTTGGGCATTGAAACAGGAGGAGCAGT
Source organism: Pleurocapsa sp. (assembly GCA_050330335.1). Lineage (GTDB taxonomy): Bacteria > Cyanobacteriota > Cyanobacteriia > Cyanobacteriales > Xenococcaceae > Waterburya. Next base: position 19,434 of record JBHJNX010000032.1, read on the forward strand.
AGGTATTTCTCTTTATTTTGCTCAAGCAATTTCTGTCGCCTTATACACTATTGGTTTTGCTGAAAGTGTGGTGCAAAGCAAGATCAATATTTTGGGCATTAATTTTGCCAATTTCAATCAAACTTATGTAGCTTTAGTAATTACGATTTTTGTCGGAATTTTGGCTCTAACTTCTGCCAGTATTGCTATTAAAGCTCAGTATTTTATCATGGCAGCGATCGCTCTATCTTTGCTGTCGTTTATCTTCGGTAATACTTTACCTGATGTAGAGCCACAATTTCTCTCTGCCCCTCCTGCAAATTCTATGCCTTTTTGGTCAGTGTTTGCCGTCTTTTTTCCTGCGGTAACGGGCATTATGGCAGGGGTGAATATGTCGGGGGATTTAAAAGACCCAATTCGTTCTCTCCCTACGGGAACTCTAGCCGCAGTAGGAACAGGATACTTAATTTACATGGTACTGCCGATTTTTTTGGCAATGCGTGCTGATGCTGCTAGTTTAATTAGCGACCCTTTGTTGATGCAAAAATTATCTCTTTGGAGTCCGGCAATTTTATTGGGAGTTTGGGGAGCAACCTTGAGTAGTGCTATTGGCAGTATTTTGGGCGCACCTAGAGTTTTACAGGCTTTAACTAGGGATGGAGTATTACCCAGCTATTTGAGCTTCTTGGGTAGCGGACACGGTAGAGATGATCAACCCCGTAATGGTACGTTAGTCAGTCTGGCAGTGGCGATCGCCGCAGTTTGTGTGGGGGATTTAGATTTAATTGCCCCAGTATTGACCATGTTTTTTCTAACTACCTATCTGGTCTTAAATGTAGCCGCCGCGATCGAGGGTTTTTTACAAAGTCCTTCATTTCGTCCTACCTTTAAAGTTCATTGGTCGTTATCGCTTCTGGGAGCATTAGGTTGTCTGGGAGTAATGTTCTTAATCGATGCTATGGCGACTGTACTAGCAGCTTTATTGGTGCTGGCTATTTACTTTTGGTTACAGCGTCGGGAATTACAAACCACTTGGGGTGACGTGCGTCGCGGCATTTGGATGGCATTAATTGGAACGGGAATTTTTCAGATTGAAGAACAGGACGATACCAAAAATTGGCGACCTCATATTTTGGTTTTATCAGGTGCGCCTCAAAAACGTTGGTCTTTGATTGAATTAGCCGATGGTTTTAGCCACAATCGCAGTTTGATGACTGTTTCTAGTGTTTTGCCTAGTGGTTCTCGAGATCTCAAGCAACAGCTAAAGCTAGAGCGCACTATTCGCGATTACCTGCAAAAAAGAGGAGTTAGGGCTTTAGTTAGGGTTGTTACCGCCACAGATCCTTTTGAAGGTGCAGTGCGTTTGGTAGAAACCTATGGTCTTGGCCCTCTAGTTCCCAATACTATTCTGCTGGGAGACAGTGAACAAGCTTCTCGTCGTCAGGCTTTCTGTCTGGCGATCGCCAAAATTCATGCCAGTCAACGTAATGTAGTTATTTTTCGCGAAAATCAACAACAAAAGTTTGGGTTTCGTCGTCGTATTGATGTCTGGTGGGGAGGTATACAGGGTAACGGCAGTTTAATGCTGTTACTGGCATATTTATTACGTACCGATATTAGCTGGCATAATGCCAAAATTTATCTCAAGCTAGTAGTAGGTGATGAAACTGCTGCCGCCGCCGCTAGAGATAATTTGGATAACTTTAGTCAAAAATTGCGTATTGATGTGATTCCCAAGGTAATTATTGCCCAAGGTAGAGCTTTCCCTGAAATTTTAGCTCAATCGTCTCGGAATGCCGATCTAATTTTCTTGGGTATGGCAGCACCTTCAGAAAATTTTTATGACTTTACTGAGTATTATGAAGAGTTGCAGGCAAAAGTAGCCAATTTACCTTCAACAATATTTGTTTTAGCTACTTCTGAATTTGCTTTTGGAGAACTATTAACCGAGTAAATTAGCTATAAGCTATAAATATGAATCAATCTAAATGGCGTTGTGTAGAAAATTGTGGTGCTTGTTGTCATCTTCTACCTGAAGAGCGACCGGATTTGGCAGCATATTTAACTCCAGAAGAGCTAAATTTATATCTCAGTATGGTAGGAGAAGATGGTTGGTGTATTCATTTTGACCATCTCACCAGAAAATGTGCGATTTATGAACAACGTCCCCGTTTCTGTCGTGTTCGATCGGATATTTTTGAATCAATGTTTCAAATAGAGCCAGAAGAGTTTAATGATTTTGCGATCGCCTGTTGTCATCAGCAAATTATCGGAGTGTACGGCGACGACAGCCCAGAATTAGCAAATTATCAACAGATTGTTGACTAAAAATAGAAAAATCCCCCACCCAAAGGTAGGGGACTTAATTACTTAACTACAGAATAACTTATAGGTTTTAACCAAACTTACCAGCAGTAGAAGCAATTAGGAAAGCTGCATAGGTCAGGATGTAACCCACTGTAAAGTGAGCTAATCCAACTACACGGGCTTGAACGATAGAGAGAGCAACGGGCTTGTCTTTCCAGCGAACTAGGTTAGCTAGAGGAGTGCGCTCGTGCGCCCAAACGATAGTTTCAATCAACTCTTGCCAGTAACCACGCCAAGAGATGAGGAACATGAAACCAGTAGCCCAAACTAAGTGTCCGAAGAGGAACATCCAGGCCCAGACGGAAAGATTGTTAACACCATAGGGATTGTAACCGTTGATTAATTGAGCGGAGTTCGCCCAGAGATAATCGCGGAACCAACCCATGAGATAAGTAGAGTTTTCGTTGAACTGAGCAACGTTACCCTGCCAGATACCCAGGTGTTTCCAATGCCAATAGAAGGTTAACCAACCTAATGTGTTGAGCATCCAGAACATAGCTAGGTAAAAGGAATCCCAAGCTGAGATATCGCAAGTACCGCCACGACCGGGACCATCACAAGGGAAGGCAAAACCGAAGTCTTTTTTATCGGGCATTAATTTGGAACCGCGAGCGTCTAAAGCACCTTTAACTAAAATCAAAGTAGTGGTGTGTAGACCTAAAGCGATCGCATGGTGAACTAAGAAGTCACCAGGTCCGATAGTTAAGAACAGGGAATTAGTTCCACTGTTGATTGCGTCTAACCAACCAGGTAGCCAGGTATTGCCATAGTTAGGCCAAGCGGTGTAAGCAATACTATCAGGATTAGAAAGTAGAGTATCAAATCCGTACAACAGCTTACCGTGAGCAGCTTGAATCCATTGGGCAAATACTGGTTCGATCAGGATTTGTTTTTCGGGAGTACCGAAAGCAACTACAACATCATTGTGTACGTACAAGCTCAAAGTGTGGAACCCAAGGAATAGAGATACCCAACTTAAGTGAGAAATCAATGCTTCCTTATGCTCTAACATCCGATACAATACGTTGTTTTTGTTGGCTTCTGGGTCGTAATCTCGAACCAAGAAGATTGCACCATGAGCAAACGCTCCAACCATCAGAAAACCGGCAATGTATTGGTGATGGGTGTATAAAGCTGCTTGAGTCGTATAATCTCTGGCAATAAATGCGTAAGAAGGTAACGAGTACATATGCTGCGCCACCAGAGAAGTAATTACTCCCAAACAAGCTAAGTGCCATCCAAGTTGGAAGTGCAACGAGTTGTTATAAGTGTCGTATATTCCCTTGTGTCCCTCGCCAATCATGCCACCGAAAGGAGTCCCTTGTGGTGGATTGTGAGCTTCCATGATTGTCTTCATATCGTGACCGATACCGAAGTTTGTACGGTACATATGTCCTGCGATAATGAAGATAACTGCGATCGCCAAATGGTGATGGGCAATATCACTCAACCATAGAGACTCGGTCTGAGGATGGAAACCACCTAAGAAAGTTAAGATCGCTGTACCTGCTCCCTCAGAGGTTCCGAAGACGTGGCTAGCACTGTCAGGGTTCTGAGCATACACGCCCCAATTTAGGCTAAAGAAAGGTCCTAAACCTGCGGGATGGGGAGGAGTAGACAGGAAGTTATCCCAACCCACGTGCTGCCCGCGAGATTCGGGGATGGCAACGTGAACCAGGTGTCCTGTCCATGCTAAAGAGCTAACCCCAAATAAACCAGCTAAGTGGTGATTGAGGCGAGACTCAGCGTTTTTAAACCAAGATAAACTAGGACGGAACTTCGGTTGTAAGTGTAACCAACCAGCAAACAAGAAGATGGAAGAAAGAATCAATAAGAAAATCGATCCTTGATAGAGTTCTTGGTTGCTAGTCATACCAATGGTGTAAAACCAGTGGTAAACCCCAGAATAAGCAATGTTTACTGGGTTAGAAGCACCAGCTTGGGTAAAAGCATCAATTGCGCCTTTGCCAAACTGGGGATCCCAAATCGCATGGGCGATCGGGCTAGTGTTTAAAGGATCTTTAATCCACTGTTCAAAGTTGCCTTGCCAGGCGACATGAAACAGAGTTCCGGAAGTCCACAGGAAGATGATTGCAAGATGACCGAAATGAGAAGCAAAAATCTTTTGATAGAGATTTTCTTCGGTCATACCATCATGAAGCTCAAAATCATGAGCTGTAGCAATTCCGTACCAAATCCGACGCGTAGTCGGATCTTGCGCTAGATCCTGGCTAAATTTCGGGAATTTAGTTGCCATAGGTATGAGTGGAATTCTCCTTTATGGTAAAAAATGAGACTTGATACTGCTATTGCCTATCGCTCATTTTCTGCTTGAATTACTACTGTTAATTTCAAATATTTTCCAGTAGTAAGTTGTTTTTTTATCAATTACGGTTGGCAATTGAGTTTAAATAACTCTTCTGTCGAGCCGTTTTAGAACAGATGGGACTTATTGTTTGTCCAAAGTCCAATCTTGCAAGATAACCGTAGTTATTATGGGATAAAAGATCGGTGTGGAAAAATGCAGATATTACTGATTTTTCTTGGCTAGTAGCTTTTACCTACATAATTTACTCTAGCCATCCTGAAAGATTGGCAATATTTGAAAGTGCGTTTATAACGATAGCGTCCTAGCTAAGAAGAATGCCCAAGTAGTAACAATTCCTCCTAGAAGGTAGTGAGCTACACCTACTGCACGGCCTTGAGTAATACTTAAAGCACGAGGTTGAATAGCTGGAGCTACTTTCAGTTTATTATGAGCCCAAACAATTGACTCAATCAATTCTTGCCAGTAGCCGCGTCCGCTAAAGAGGAACATCAGGCTAAAAGCGAAAATAAAGTGCCCTGCTAAGAACATAATTCCATAAGCAGATAGTGCCGAACCATAGCTGTTGATTACTTGAGAAGCTTGCGCCCATAAGAAATCGCGTAACCAACCGTTGATGGTGATTGCACTTTGAGCAAAGTTCCCGGCAGTAATGTGAGATACCGTACCATCTGGTGATACTGTTCCCCATACGTCTGACTGCATTTTCCAACTAAAGTGGAAAAGTACTACAGAAAGGGAGTTATACATCCAGAATAGACCAAGGAATACATGATCCCAACCGGAAACTTGACAAGTACCACCACGACCGGGTCCGTCACAGGGGAAGCGGAAACCTAGATTCATTTTGTCTGGAATCAGGCGAGAACTACGAGCGTAGAGAACACCTTTCAAAAGAATCAAAGCAGTTACGTGGATGGTAAAGGCATGAATATGATGCACCATGAAATCTGCCGTACCGAGAGCGATGGGCATCATTGCTACTTTACCGCCTACAGCGATTACATCACCACCAAAAGCATAACTTACAGGGGCGATCGCAGTAGGCGCAGTGCTTCCTGGTGCTAAAGTATGTAAATTTTGTACCCATTGAGCAAAAATAGGCTGTAGCTGAATAGCAGTATCAGAGAACATATCCTGGGGACGACCCAAGGCTCTCATGGTGTCATTGTGAATGTAAAGACCAAAGCTATGGAAGCCAAGGAAGATACATACCCAATTGAGATGAGATATGATTGCATCTCTATGACGCAAAACTCGATCCAGAAGGTTATTTACATTTTTAGCTGGATCGTAATCCCGAACCATGAAAATGGCTGCGTGAGCTCCTGCACCTACAATCAAGAAACCGCCAATCCACATATGGTGAGTGAATAAAGATAGCTGAGTACCATAATCGATCGCTTGATATGGATAAGGAGGCATCGCGTACATATGATGAGCGATGATAATTGTCAAAGAACCGAGTAAAGCTAAATTCCAAGACAGTTGTGCATGCCAAGAAGTTATGAATATCTCATAAATTCCTTTGTGACCTTCTCCTGTTAAAGGCCCTTTATGAGCTTCCATAATCTCTTTGAAAGTATGACCAATACCAAAATTGGTACGGTACATATGGCCTGCAATAATAAACAGTACGGCGATCGCTAAATGATGATGTGCTGTATCAGACAGCCACAATCCTCCAGTTACCGGGTTCAAACCACCTTTAAAAGTGAGAAAGTCCGAATATACTCCCCAATTTAAGGTAAAAAATGGTCTGAGTCCTTGAGAAAAACTAGGATATAGTTCGGCCATTTTAGTGCCGCCATTCAAAATAAACTCATGAGGAAGAGGAATGTCGCTTGGAGCAACCCCTGCATCCAACAGTTTATTGATTGGTAATGACACATGGATTTGGTGACCAGCCCAACCTAGAGAGCCTAAGCCTAACAAGCCAGCGAGGTGGTGGTTCATCATTGATTCCGCATTTTGGAACCACTCAAGCTTAGGAGCTCTTTTGTGATAATGAAACCAACCAGCAAATAGCATTAAACCAGCCATTACCAAGCCACCAATGGCGGTGCAGTATAACTGATAACTATTTGTGAAACCAGAGGCTCTCCAAAGATAAAACAGACCGGATGTGATCTGAATACCGTGGAAGCCACCACCTACATCAGCATTAAGAATATCTTGACCGACGATCGGCCATACTACCTGCGCACTGGGCTTAATGCCTATAGGATTGGTCAACCATGCTTCGTAGTTGGAAAAGCGGGCTCCGTGGAAATACATTCCGCTTAACCAAACAAATACTACGGCTAGATGACCAAAGTGCGCGCTAAAGATTTTTCGCGAAACATCTTCTAAGTCACTGGTATGACTGTCAAAATCGTGGGCATCAGCGTGTAGATTCCAGATCCAAGTGGTAGTTTTAGGACCTCTTGCCAAAGTTCGGTCAAAATGACCTGGCTTGCCCCACTTCTCAAATGAAGTAGGAACTGGATCGACATCAACTGTTACCTTGACTTTCGCCTCTTCTTTTTGAGGACTGATTGTCATGAGGGTTCTCCTCTCAGGGCAATAGACTTTAGTTTTTTCCTATTTGATAATAGGTTTTCTTTTATTTGAAAAAGCCAGCGAAAAAATAACGCTGTTCTTTTTAATAAGTTAGCTAAATCGAACCTGTATGTTTTTTGGGTTATTAGCTACAGGCTTTACTTTATATGATGATAAGACTCATATCTCAACAGTATGGGTAAAGCTTAACAAAATTTTAAATAGATGATCTGCTTTTATAGTAAGGCTTACATCCTCAAGTGCATATTCTAAAAGTCAATAAAAGACAAAGTTTCTTTACAAAAATTTATTTGCTATTCTAATGTGATTTAATGGTTAGGAATTGCTAGATTAATTTATTAAGGATATTAATGTTTTGGGCTTAAAACATAGATCAATATCGATGAAAAGTATTGGCTTGTACTTATTATTGATGGCCTTGGGTTGGGGTTTAATAGGTTGTCAAAAAATGGATACTAGTAATTTCCCTCGTGGCGATCGCCCTATGGATTTAGTCAAGACCAACATCAAACCAGTCGCCTTAAACTTCGCTAGCAGCAAACTATCAGAAACAGAACCACCATCGATAATTCAAGAATTAAATAAAAGTTTCGAGCCGCTCTTACCCCAAGTTGCTCTGATTACCCCACCAAGCGATCGCATCTATGAAGATACAACTGTAAGTGTCAAACTACAAGTAAAAAACTTGGAAATCTTCAAAGACGAGAAGTTAGGTATGGGTCCCCATCTAAACTTAATTTTAGATAACGAACCAGTCAGAGAAATTTACGATTTAGATGAACCCATAATTTTAGAAAATTTAACTCCAGGAACTCATACTATTAGGGTTTTTGCCGCTCGTCCCTGGCAAGAAAGTTTTAAAAATGAAGGAGCATATGCTCAAACTACATTTCATGTTTTAACTAAAACCAACAGTAACAATCCCGACCCTGATATACCTTTAATTACCTACAGTCATCCTACGGGAAATTATAGCGCAGAACCGATTATGTTAGATTTTTATCTAACCAACGCGCCGTTACATTTAGTAGCAAAAGAAAATCCCAACGATAATATTAAAGATTGGCACATTCGGATTACAGTTAACGGGGAAAGCTTCATGCTCGATGACTGGCAACCGATTTATTTACAGGGTTTTAATCAAGGAAATAATTGGATACAACTAGAACTATTAGACGAAGATGGTAATAATATTGAAAATGCGTTTAATAATACGGTTAGGTTGGTTAATTACCATCCTAAACAATCCGATACTTTAGGAAAATTAGTTACGGGAAAAATTTCTTTAGCTGATGCTCGTTCGATAGTCAAGCAAGATTATGATATTCAGTCACTAGAAACTCAAGAAGTAATTGAATCAGAACCGACTATTTCCGAAGAACCAGAAGTAATTGAATCAGAACCGACTATTTCCGAAGAACCAGAAATAATTGAGCCAGAACCGACTATTTCTGAAGAACCAGAAATAATTGAGCCAAAACCGACTATTTCTGAAGAACCAGAAGATAACACCACAACCGAAATAACGCCCCAACTAACAGCTACTGAAGCGATCGCGCCAGCCAAGAATAATATAGAAATAGTAGAGGAAGCCACTAAAACTGTAGAAATTGTTACTAAAGAAGCCAAGTCTACTACAGCCGAACCTCAAAAGATAGCTGAAATACCTGACGTAGAAGCGATTACTATAACCGAAGATGAAATTGCGATCGAGACATCTCCCAGCGAATCAGAAGTAGCATCACAACCTGCAACCAAATTTAACTTTGGAGATTGGATTAAAAATCTTTGGAGTAATATACAAAGAAAAGCTCAAAACGTAGTGCAAGCGATTCGGGAATAGAATAAGTAATAGGTAATATGTAAGTTTGGCTTAAGTTTTGTCCCCTGTACGCTGAACTCCTGCTATTTCCGCCTAATAGGGCAAACAGTTGAGTTCTTCCTTGTAAAAGTTCCAGTTAGGCATGAATTTACTCATATAAGCCTTAAAGAGATCGCCGTGATGGCGTTCCAACAGGTGTACTAATTCGTGGACGATGACATATTCCAGGCAATGTTGGGGTTTTTTAATTAGTTCCAAGTTGAGCCAGATGCGTTTGGCTTGAATATTACAAGTCCCCCAGCGAGTCTTCATTTTTTTGACTCCCCAGTCATCGATGCTAACACCGATAACTTGCTCCCATTTAGCGATTAATGGGGGTAATTGGGCTTTTAATTGCTGGCGATACCAATTAATCAAAACTTGTTCTCGCTGCTCTTGAAGGCTGCCATATCGTACGTAGAGGTCAAGATAGGTTTTATTACGAACTACTACCTTGGGTGCAGCAGAATGATAGATGACATTAAGTAAATAGCGATCGCTAATAATTAAAACACGAGCATCATCGGTATTTTCTTTAATCCATTTAGCCAACCAGACCATTGTGAGACTTTTACCACTCCCTTGGGTATGCCAAATAATCCCCCCTTCCCTGCGATTTAAATATTTCTGAGTGGCTTTAATCCCAAAATATTGATGGGGACGACAGACTTTTTTATCCCTTTATCAAAGACAATAAAGTAGAGTGCTTTATTAATTGAGGTGAGACTGTAACCCTGTTGAGTTAGATACTCCCTTAAAATACCTTCTTCAATGTTGCTGTTGTTTTCCCTATCTTGCCAATTACCTAAGTAGCGATATTGTAATTGTTGTTGGAATAGTTTTACTACTCGGTTTTGAGTGATGCGTTCAATTTCCCCTACTCGATTCATCAGGATTTTTAGGATTTACGGGATTTTCAAGATTAATTGATTGGTGTGCTACGAGATTTTTCTTAATGATGATTGAGTTCATAAGCTACAAAAATAACTCAATCCTGCTCATCCTGTTAATCCTTTAATCCTGGTTGATGTTTGGGATTGAATATTTTTTTGTATTGTAGACTGGTCGAACCGAAGTTTATTAGTAAGCCAACAGGAAAGTTATAGGCAACTACGTAGTTTTTGGCTTGTGCTAAATGGACGTTTTCTAAGTTGATTACTGCTTTTAGTTCGACTATTACTTTGTTTTCTACAGTAAAGTCTGCGCGTCTTGTTCCTACTTGTATGCCTTCGTAAAAAATGTTTTGTTCTACTTCTCTACCGAATTTTAGTCCTGTTTTTTTTAGTTCTATGCTAAGGCATCTTTGATATATTACTTCTTGGAATCCATTGCCTAATATGTTGTGAATTTTCATACAGCAACCGATTACTTTGTAGGTTATTTCTTCTAACATCTGATCAGGATTTTGAGGATTTTAGGATTTGCAGGATTATTTGATTGGTTAGCTACGAGATTTGTCTACATTATGGTTATTATGATGATTCCCACAAATGACTCAATCCTGTTCATCCTGTTAATCTTTTAATCCTGGTTAATCCTGGTTTTCTCTGTTAATAATTCTTGCATCATTCCCTGTTTGATGGCTTTGTATTTATCTCGTTTTTGTTCTAAGGCTTCTATTTCTGCATCCATGTCGCTTAAAATTTCGGCGATCGCTTTTTGTTCGGGAAGTGTTGGAAGATTTATAGGAATTGAATAAAAATCACTATACACATTATTATTGCGTAACACCAGTTAGATAACCGCGATCGAGCTAAAATTATCAATTATCCATTATTAATTTTCAATTAAAATTAAGTATCAACCCAATCAACTAACGTAACATGAAAATTGTCCAGACGACAGGGATAGTCAAAAACGGGGAAATAAAAGTTAAACTTCCGCAAAAATTGAGCGATGGAGAAGTTGATGTAATTGTAGTTTCCAAAAATGAACCAGATGAATTTGAGGAGTTGCGCCAAATCGCTAAAACTAAAGGTCATGACTCCAAAGAAAAAATACTAGAACTGATTGGGCAAGTCAAACAGGAAATGTTAACAGAGAAAGGTAGAACTAAATAGTGTCTAAATCTGACCTTAAACGCATCTGCTTGGATACCAACTCATTAACACTTGTAGTTAATTCTGGTAAAGTCTTCAATTAACAATTAACCATTAATGATTGATATTAATAACGTAATCGCTAAAGAATTTTCTCTACCGCTACAGAATATTAACAATGCTTTAGAATTATGGCGTGAAGGGGGAACGATACCTTTTATCGCTCGCTATCGCAAAGAACGCACGGGTTCGCTAGATGAATTACAGTTAAGAAATATTTTTGAACGCTACACTTATTTAACTGAATTAGAACAACGCAAACAGACAATTAAAGATGCGATCGCCCTACAGGATAAGTTAACTGATAAACTAAAAACTCAGATCGAAACCTGTCTCAATAAAACCGAATTAGAAGATCTATATTTACCCTACAAACCAAAGCGTCGTACTAAAGCTACTATGGCGCGAGAAAAGGGTTTAGAACCTTTAGCAGATTGGATACAGTCGATTAATCAACCTCAAACAGGGAATGTATCTTTAGTCAACGAAGCAGCAAAATATCTCGCTCAAGATCAAGGGGTTGAGACGGTAGAAGTTGCTTTAAGTGGCGCGTCGGATATCTTGGCGGAAACAACGGCAGATAAAGCTGACATTAGAGCCTATTTACGGGATTATTTTTTTAAACAGGGTGTTTTTACCTCTAAAATTAAAGATGAATTTCCCCCAGGTACTACCAAGTATGAAATGTATCGGGATTATCAAAATGGTGTCAGTCGCATTCCTCCTCATAATATTTTGGCACTGTATCGAGGAGAAGCCGAAGGAGTTTTGAGTGTAGATCTTGCTGTAGATGAAGCAGCAATACTTGCTTATCTAGAAACCAGAGAAATTAAAACTAAAGATAAACAGGTAAGAGATTTTTATCGGGAAATGCTGCCAGATGCTTTTAACCGCTTGCTGAAACCTGCTTTAGTCAGAGAAGTTAGAAGCGATCGCAAAAACTATGCCGATCTCGAATCAATTGAAACTTTTGAAGCTAACCTGCGTAATTTATTATTATCTCCCCCTGCGGGAATGAAACCCACAATGGCGATCGATCCTGGTTTTCGTACTGGTTGTAAGTTAGCAGTGTTATCGGATACAGGAAAGTTTTTAGAATATAAAGCTATTTATCCCCATTCAGGAGATAGTAAAAAAGTAGAAGCAGCACAAATAGTTAAAGATTTTATTAGTAAATATCAAATTGAATTAATTGCTATTGGTAACGGTACAGCATCCCGTGAAACCGATCGCTTTATTGGAGAAATATTAAAATCAATTAATCCCAAACCAATTAAAGTAATTGTCAATGAATCAGGTGCATCGATTTATTCTGCTAGTGATTTAGCAAGGGAAGAATTTCCCGATTTAGATGTTACTGTCAGGGGAGCAATTAGTATTGGGAGGAGATTACAAGACCCCTTGGCTGAATTAGTAAAAATAGACCCTAAATCTATTGGTGTAGGACAATATCAGCATGATGTAAACCAAAAATTACTCAAGCAAAAGTTAGAAGAAACTGTAGAAAGTTGCGTTAATTATGTCGGTGTAGATCTAAATACAGCTTCTAAAGAATTACTGACATTTGTATCGGGAATCTCTAAAACAATCGCTAATAATATTGTGGCTTATCGCAACGAAAAAGGCGCGTTTACCAATCGCCGCGAACTCTTAAAAGTAGCTAAATTAGGTAAGAAAACTTTTGAACAAGCCGCAGGTTTCTTACGCATTCGTAATGGCGATAACCCTCTAGATAATACTGCCGTTCATCCTGAAAGTTATCAGGTAATTCAAAAAATTGCTGCCAGTTTAAACATCTCTTTAGATAAAATAACCCAAAGCGATCGCCTGAAATCTCTCAATTTGCAACAATTCGTTACCGAAGATATTGGTTTACCCACCTTAAAAGATGCGATCGCCGAATTGGAAAAACCCGGTAGAGATCCTAGGGAGCAGTTTCAATACGCTACCTTTCAAGATAATATTTCTGAGATAAGCGATCTAACTGAAGGAATGATTTTAGAAGGAGTCATTACCAACGTAGTTAACTTTGGTGCATTTGTGGATCTTGGCGTACATCAAGACGGTTTAGTTCATATTTCCCAATTATGCGATCACTTTGTCAGCGATCCGAATGATATCGTTAAGGTCGGACAGGTAGTTAAAGTAAAAGTTACCGAAGTTAACGAAAAACTCAAACGCATCGGCTTATCAATGAAAATATAAAAACATTAAACATTGAACAATCGACAATAGCTAATAACTGACTTGTCCTCGAATGGAGATAACTAATAACTAATAACTAATAACTAATAACTAATAACCAATGACTAATGACTAATGACTAATAACTAATAACTAATGACTGAAATAAAAGTTAATTTACCCCAAGACTCTTATAATATTTCTGTTGCTCCCGGTAGCCTAACTCAACTGGGAAGCAAGATGAGCCAATTAAATTTGGGAAGAAAAGTCTTACTAATCTCTAATCCAGAAATATTTAATTACTATGGCGAAAAATGTCTTCAATCCTTACAGGAAGCTCGGTTTGAAACCTTTATCCATTTAATACCGGCAGGAGAGCAATATAAAACCCTCCAGTCTATAGAAGAGGTGTATAATACAGCCTTAGCCAATCATTTAGAACGTTCCTCTACTTTTGTCGCCTTGGGAGGCGGAGTCATTGGTGATATGACAGGTTTCGCGGCGGCGACTTGGTTACGAGGAGTAAATTTCGTCCAAGTACCCACTTCTCTATTAGCCATTGTGGATGCTTCGGTGGGAGGAAAAACAGGAGTCAATCATCCCCAAGGAAAAAACCTCATCGGCGCATTCTATCAACCCAAGTTAGTGGCGATCAATCCTTTAGTCTTAAAAACTCTACCCACTAGAGAATTTAGAGCAGGAATGGCTGAAGTAATTAAATATGGCGTAATTTGGGACAGGGATTTATTTGATAAATTAGCATATTTCGGCGATCGCTTGGATACTTTAGAATCTCTCAGTGATGAGTTATTAGAAACCATTATCATTCGTTCCTGTCGAGCTAAAGCCGATGTCGTTAGTCAAGACGAAAAAGAAGCAGGATTAAGAGCTATCTTAAATTACGGACATACTATCGGTCATGCCATCGAAAGCTTAACTAATTATCAACAATTCGTTCATGGTGAAGCAGTAGCCATTGGCATGGTATCAGCAGGTAAAATTGCCCTGAAGATGGGATTGTGGACAGAAAATGAACACCAACGTCAGTATGAATTGATTAAAAAAGCAGGATTACCCACAGAAATTCCTGGTGAAATAACCATAGAAGCAATTTTAGAATCCATCAAAGGGGATAAAAAAGTTAAAGCAGGTAAAGTTCGCTTTATTCTTCCTACCACCATTGGCGCAGTTACTATTAGCGATCGCGTAACCTCGGAAATTATTTGTGCAGCTTTATCTGTATAATCTATTCAATCGCTTTATAAGTTAGAATGCGATCCTAAAGTTAGGACTTCATAACTGAAATTAAACATTTGCGATCGCTGTGCGCGTAAATCATATTTGTTATATAATGTCAATACTTGCAACAATTCTTTGCAAGCTTTACAACTAAGATTAAAGCAAAATTAATTTCAGATTTAGTTGTAAAGGGGAGTTATCGCTTTGTGCTGCAACGTTTGAAACAAGATTTAAAAAACGATTTAATTGCCGGTCTTTTGGTAGTAATACCATTAGCCACAACCATTTGGCTGTCAGTAACCATTGCTAGATGGGCGATCGACTTATTGACCCGAATTCCCAAGCAACTTAATCCTTTTGACGGATTTAATCCATTTTTAACCAATCTAATCAATGTTTCCATTGGGCTATTTGTACCATTGCTATCGATTTTAATTATCGGCTTAATGGCAAGAAACATTGTGGGTAAATGGTTGTTGGATTTTGGGGAACAATTTTTACAGGCTATTCCCTTAGCAGGATCGGTTTACAAAACCTTAAAACAAATTCTAGAAACCCTGTTAAGAGATTCTAAAACTAAATTTAGAAGAGTAGTAGTCATTGAATATCCCCGTCGGGGAATTTGGACGATTGGATTTGTTACGGGCAAAGTTAGCTCTCAATTACAATCTCATCTGTCCGACACAATGATTAGCGTCTTTATTCCTACAACTCCCAATCCTACTTCTGGCTGGTATGCGATGGTACCTGAAGACGAAGTAATCAACCTGGACATTTCGATCGAAGATGCATTTAAAGTCTTAATTTCTGGTGGTATTGTCAGTCCAAGTACCGTCCCTGAAATCGAATCAGTCTCTCTATCCAAAGCTTACAGCAAAAAATCTTTAGACAATCCCGTACCATAAAAAAATCAGACATTGCCTTAGACAGAAAAAAATATTGACCTCATTAGACTGTATAATAGGCAAGCTCCTGAGCCTCAACAGTTCATCAAAACAGTATGGGATTCAGGCGCGATCGCCTTGTGATTACCTAAAATAATGCTACGAATAATTTTATTTATACACTTGGTACTTTAAAAAATTTTATCTGTAGCAAACATTTAACCAATTAATTTTATGCCGCCCCGCAAACAACCCCGAAGTATTGCCCGCGAATTGGCACTATTAAGCATTAGTCAAATAAAAACCAGTACTAAAAAACTAGAAACAGAAGACTTAGAAGATCTGGCGGTAACTGCGGTTCGGAGTTTAACCATCGAACTGCACGATACTTTAGAAGCCGCTACAGACGAAATCAAACGGGGTGAAGAACGGCTGTTACAAAGTCAAACCCGTGCTGAAAACGTAGACAGTGCTAGGGTTATGTTAGAAGATGCTCTTAAACTAGCTCAAACAGCAATCAATCGGTTGGGAATAGCTACAGAATTGCCAGAGTTTATACAACTAACCAACAAAGAACAAGTTCGAGAATACGCGATCGCAATTATTACTACAGTTCGCCGTAATCGCGAAGAAATTGAAAAAACTATCGAAGAAGTACTAGTAGCCTGGCAACTTAGCCGCTTACCCAGAATAGATCGTCAAATTCTGATCATTGCTGTAGCTGAAATATTATATCTAGAAGTCCCCATAAAAGTAGCTATTGATGAATCTGTAGAATTAGCCAAACGCTATTCAGATGAAGACGGATTTAGATTTATTAATGGAGTCTTGCGTCGTATCAGCGATCGCCTGAAAAAAGAAGAAAGAATGACTAATGACTAATGACTAATGACTAATGACTAATGACTAATGACTAATGACTAATGACTAATAACTGTCTCAGCATCGCCCCGATGATGGATCGAACAGACCGCCATTATCGCTATTTTATGCGACAAATTACTCGTCGTACTTTGTTGTACACAGAAATGATTACTACTCAGGCAATTATTCATGGCGATCGCCATAAGTTGTTAGATTTTTCTCTAGAAGAAAAACCTTTAGTATTGCAGTTAGGAGGAGATAATCCTCAACAATTAGCCCAATGTGCCAAAATTGCCGAAGATTGGGGCTATGATGCCGTAAATCTTAACGTTGGTTGTCCAAGCGATCGCGTGCAAAATGGAAATTTTGGGGCTTGTTTAATGGCGCAACCAGAGTTAGTCGCCACGGCAGTAACAGCAATGCAAAAAGTAGTTGGTATTCCAGTGACTGTCAAACATCGTATTGGCATTGACAACCGCGATCGCTATGAAGATATGTTTGAATTCGTACGCATTGTCTCGGAAGCTGGATGTCGTCATTTTTCTGTACACGCCCGTAAAGCTTGGTTAAAGGGATTGAGTCCTAAAGAAAACCGTAATATTCCCCCCTTACGCTACGAAGATGTTTATCGTCTCAAACAAGATTTTCCCCATTTATTGATTGAAATCAATGGTGGCATTACCAGCATAGAACAAATACAATATCATTTAAAGTCTGTAGATGCAGTAATGATCGGTAGGGCTGCCTACGATCGCCCTTATTTGTTTGCTACAGTAGACCAAGATATCTACGGCGAATCTACTACTATTCCCAGTCGCAAGGGAATTGTTGAAGCCATGCTTCCTTACATAGATTATTGGGTCGCTCGTGGAGTTAAACTCAATTCTATCAGTCGCCATATGTTACAGCTATTTGCAGGACAAGCAGGGACTAAAACCTGGAAGAGATATATTAGTGAACACGCTTATTTACCCACAGCCGATGCTACAACGATCAATAAAGCTCTAGCCCAAGTCACAGGGAGTAAGTACTAACAATTAACAATTGACAACTCAAAACATTTTATAAATTTAAGGCATTCTTAAACTTTTTAGGACATAATTGTCACTAAAGTCTAAAAAAATTAGTAAAACTGAACAAAAATCGAATTTTTGAATGAATAAACATTCATAGTATCTATAATTACCGTAAATACTTTAGCGTGAGGAAGTGCGATCGCGATGAGAGTTTTATTAATCTATCCCCTATTTCCTAAAAGTTTTTGGTCGTTTGAAAAAAGTTTGGCACTGGTAGATCGCAAGGCTTTATTACCACCTCTAAGCTTAATTACCGTAGCTGCTATTTTGCCTCAAGAATGGGAGTTTAAATTAGTAGACCGTAATATTAGAAATATTCGAGAATCAGAATGGGATTGGGCTGAATTAGTAATTATCTCTGGAATGATCGTACAGAGAGAAGATTTAGCAGCACAAATTAAAGAAGCCAAAAAACGCAATAAAACAGTGGTTGTAGGCGGTCCTTATGCCACTTCTACGTCTGATAATTTACAAGATAAAGGTGTGGATTATTTGGTTTTGGATGAAGGAGAAATTACCCTACCGATGTTTGTCGCCGCCTTGGAAAGAGGAGAATCATCAGGAGTATTTAGATCGACAGAAAAACCTGACGTAACTCAAACTCCCATTCCTCGTTACGACTTGGTAGAGTTTGAAGCCTACGATAATATGTCAGTACAATTTTCTCGCGGTTGTCCTTTTCAGTGTGAATTCTGCGATATTATTGTCCTCTATGGTCGCAAACCTCGAACGAAAACACCACAACAACTTATATCCGAACTACAAAAACTCTACGATCTCGGATGGCGCGGTAATTTGTTTATGGTAGACGATAACTTTATTGGCAATAAACGCAACGTCAAATTATTGCTAAAAGAGTTGAAAGTATGGATGAAAGAAAAAAATTATCCTTTTAGCTTTGATACTGAAGCTTCCGTCGATTTAGCACAAGATGATGAATTGATGGAGTTGATGACTGACTGCGGATTTAAAAAAGTCTTTTTAGGTATCGAAACCCCTGATGAAGCTAGCTTATCCCTAACTCAAAAATTTCAAAATACCCGCGATCCTTTAAGTGAATCTGTAGACAAGATTACCAAAGCAGGTTTGCAAGTTATGGCAGGTTTTATCATTGGCTTTGATGGTGAAAAATCCGGCGCGGGCGATCGCATTGTCCGTTTTGTTGAACAAACAGGCATACCTCTAGCTATGTTCAGTATGTTACAGGTATTACCAAGTACCGCTCTGTGGACAAGATTAGAAAAGGAAGAAAGACTGCTAGCAACTGAAGCGGGTAATATTAATCAAACTACTTTAATGAATTTTGTCCCAACTCGACCGATTGAAGAAATCGCACGGGAATATGTTAACGGATTTCTAACTTTATACGAACCCAAAGCCTATCAAGAACGCATCTTTCATTATTTTATGAAATTAGGAAGTCCCAAACATTCTCCTAATCGCAAAATTGATCGCAAATCTATTAAAGCATTACTAACTATGTGTTGGCGACAGGGAATTGTTAGGGATACACGCTGGAAGTTTTGGATTAACTTAATTAAACTGATCCAGCACAACCCCAAAGTTATTCCTTCATATTTTGTCTCTTGTGGCTATTTAGAACATTTTGTCGAATATCGCGAAATCGTCCGTGAACAAATTAACCGACAGTTAGAAGCTTATTTGGCTACTCAAAAAGAACGAGAAACTCTAACAACCCAAGTTTGAGTTAACAATACAAAATATCTGGTAAGGGCGAATGACCATTCGTCCCTACGAAAAATGTGTTGCATTGTTTTTTGCATTTCATATTAGTTCGCCCGTCAACCAATGCGATCGCTTTTTTGACTCAATGCCAGTATACTGTATACACTAATACTTTTATCTCTAGCCACTGATGCTACCTTGATCTCTCAGTATTAGTTGGTGTGAGAGATAGATGAACTTTGCAATAATCGCAAAATGGTATTTAAATTCAAGATATAGTTTTAATTTAATTAATAGTTCACTGCTGTTTTTTTTAACCTTAACTTTATTATCGGCACCTACAGTTAAAGCCTCAGCATCAGAAGCAACAAACTTACCCAAACAATTGGATGACATCAGGGAAACCAACCCAATGGCACAAATTACCAACGTCAATCAATTAAGAGACGTTGCCCCTACTGACTGGGCGTATGAAGCATTACGTAGCTTAGTAGACCGTTATGGTTGCATTGCAGG